>JAGHDU010000049.1 GCA_021159785.1 Staphylothermus sp.
ACATATCCGTTCTTGAAAATACCGTATGCATAAGCTCTTAGATACACTTCTATATTCTCATTATCCATAACTTCTCGTGAAAGCTTAGAAGCTATATTGAAGCCTCTAATCCCACCATAAAATTTCTTAGCTCCAAAAAATCTATGGGTTTGCTTAACAAGCTGGCCTCCTAGCTTAAAGTGTTCATCAACAAGCACTACTTTCAACCCATGTTCAGCAAGTGTTAATGATGCTTGAAGACCAGCAGGCCCCCCACCAATAACTAGTACATCGGGCTTTAAAACAATAGTTTCAGCTTCAATAACCTTCTCTACTTTTGGTACTTCGGGAAACCCTTTTTGACTATATACTCTCATCCCTTCTCTAACGGGCTCTATACAAATCCTTGTATTAGGAACACCATTAACCATTGATAAACAACTACTACACTTACCAATCATACAGAAAGCTCCACGTGGTCTCTTACCATCAGGACTATATGAGAAAACCCTATAACCAGCAGCGTAGAGGGCTGCTAATACGCTCTCGCCCTCATAAGCCTCAATAACCTTATCGTTATAGTAGAATCTTATTTTACGTCCTCTCCTAAAATCAATTATAGGATGACTAATGATCCTATAATCAACCAATTCTATCCTCAACCTCGCAGTCAATAAGAGTTAGCAGACTAAGACAATAATACATAATTGTAGAACAAGGAATAAATAAGTATGGTCAAGGATACCTGGATCCACATAAGTGTTTATATTAACTCTTTAGTAAATTAAGTATTTTCGTTATCTCATTAAGTAATCTTAATATTTCGTCAGCACCTTTCTTTGTTAGAACTATTAATCTTCGAGGACGATCCATTAAACATATTTGATTTCAATATATCCTTCCCCTTGAAGTTTAACTAAGTGACTCCAAAGATTTCCCGGAGTAATATCTAAGTCGCTAACCATATCCATGAAAAACGCTTTCTTCTTAGCGAGAAGATAAATCATTATACCTATTCTAACAGACGAGCTAAAACCCCTACTCCTAAACAACTCTATGATGTTCTTTGCAGAGTCTTTTTTCCATAAACATCATCGTTATAGCTAAGTTATTTTACTGAGAGTATGAAACAATATAATGCTAACAATAAGTATCCGATCAATAATATATTTATTGCATAACTCCACACGAAGCTTCTGGAACCGTCAATAACAAATAGAAGTAGCGCTGAGAAATACATTCCTGAAAGCACTATAGCTGGTTCTTTAATAGTCATACCTGCATATTTCTTGAGAGGATAGAAGACGCCCATGTTACCAGTCGCTAATAATATAATTAATCCTGATGCAGCCGCGGTTACTGCATATGATTTATTTATCAATGGTATCACAATAGTCATTATAATGTAGATTATAACTCCCAGTACCCAGAACAAAAACCCCATTCTATTAGCTTTTTAACAAACTCCTCAAGCTCTACATCCTTTCCCGATAAAGAAATTGCACCTTTAACGATTTCTGAAAGTTTTTGTTATTAAAGAAGAGCGCGATAAACCAAGTAGATACCAATATTGCATAAAATATATAGTACGAAGAACCAGTAGCTTCAACAATTATCATAACAAGAAATATAAATGATGCCCAAAGAGCCCAACCAACATAAATCATCCCAAGAACAACATAGTAGTGTTTTAGAAGAGTTTTTGAAACCCTATACAGGATCTTCTCTACCTCCGATAAAGACTCATCATTTACCAATAACTTGTTCACCACATATTCTTATGAGCCATGAATATTATATCACATAGGTAAAATTTTATTTTTCAAAATTATTTTGCATTATAAAACAATTCCTTAATATAAATAGCATGTTTTCCAAACAATATACTTGGTTCTCAAAGTGGCTGATAGGAAATGACTATTATAGAAATAATAAATGTATCAAAAGTATATGATTCGAGAAAAATACTCGACAATATTAACTTGGAAATAAGAGAGTCAACTACTTATGCATTACTGGGTCCTAATGGTGCTGGTAAAACTACTTTGATAAACATAATATTAGGGATAATAAAACCAACTAGTGGAAAGGTTTTGATTAAAGGTAAACCACCTACAGATCCTAGTGTTAGGAAAAATATTGGATATTGTCCACAGGAACCATCGTTATTCGAACGACTCACAGGTATGGAGAACTTATTGTTTTTTGCCCAGATCTATGGATTGGATAAGAATGATGCGAAGAAAAGAATCAATAGCTTATTGGAAAAGCTAGGTTTAACTGAATACAAGAATACTTTGGTAGCAAAGTATAGTGGCGGGATGAAAAAGAAATTAGCATTAGCAATAGCTCTACTCCCTGACCCAGATATACTTATTCTTGACGAGCCTACTACCGGAATGGATCCAAACAGTAGAAGAGCTGTTTGGGAAATTCTAGAAGGATATAAGAGAGAAGGAAAAACAATACTGTTATCAACACATTACATGGAGGAAGCTGATAGACTCGCTGATATTGTTGGAATAATATACGAAGGCAAGATAATTGCTGAAGGAGCTCCAGAGGATTTAAAGAAGCGATACGGACCGAGGTCAGTATTACTATTAAAACTGTTAAATACTTCGACAGAAACTATTGTAGAGGCATTAAGGAATAAAGGATATGAAGCATATCCAGAGGATGAACATGTAAAAATCTATGTAGATGAGCCTGAGAAGACAATTCCAACCATTGTTTCACTCATATATGGTCTCGGGGGCAGGATTGATTTTTTGAAAGTGATCAAGCCTTCTATCGAAGACGTTTTTGTAAAACTCACAGGTAAGAGGATGGTAGAATGAAAAGGATTAATGCTATTATAAAGGCTGATCTGAAGCAATTCTTTAGGGATAAAGCTGATATTTTCTGGGTATTTGCATGGCCTGTACTATGGATACTAATGGTTGCATTTGTATTTGTTCCTCCAGGAGCTGGTTCGCCAATAACCCTCGCTGTGGGTATAGTGAACTATGATTCTTCACATGGTAGTGTGAATGGGACATTATTGATTAATGTATTGGAAAGAGTAGAATACAATAGAACGCATTTCTTTAAAATTAAGATATATAATGCGACTGATGAACTGATAAATGACTTGAAGAAAGGTAAGCTCGATGGAGGCATTATAATACGTGACGGGTTTGGTAAAAATCTTACTTTGGGACAAGCAAGGTTAACAGTATTAATTGGTGCTAAAAGCCCTTATTCGGCATCCATCAATAGTGGTGTGCTTCGTGGATTCCTTAGCGAGTTTAATAAAAGAGTTGCACTATACAAAGTAAACATAACACTATACTATATTTCTAGATACAACTATACTTTTCAAAACTATACTGGATACGTCTCATATAGGATTCCAGGATATGAGAATAAGACCTTCATAGATTTTCTCAGAGACTTCTTTTATGGAATAGCTGAACCAATTATTATAGAATACAAGGAGGTGAAGCCTGAAGCCCTTGCTAATAGAGCTAATATTTTGGGATGGTATACGCTTGGAGCAATTGGTATGATGCTACTATATTCGGGAATGGCCTATGGTGCGGGATTCTTAGTATCAGATAAGGAACAAGGTGTTCTTTA
>JAGHDU010000171.1 GCA_021159785.1 Staphylothermus sp.
ACATAATTTTACTCTTGTTAGCCCTATTGATAACTAATAAAGTAGGTAATGAGAATTATCTTTTATGGGTAGTGCCATTTCTTGCAATATTTCTAGCACTGCATCCTGAAAACAATGATCTGAAGCTTATCTATGTAATCCTACCTATAACTATAGATCTAATATTCCCTATGGTAACTTATTTCGCTGCAGCTGTTGCACAAGGATCATTGCTTGTAATGGAGGATCTATCATATTATTCTGCTACATGGCTTATGGAAAGATCATTCGATAAAAATTCGTTTATCTTTACTTTAGTAGATTATGCAAGAATATACTTCTACGGTTTCTTTAATGCCCTTTACAAGTGTATGTGGATCTCATCAACAATCTTTGTTATTTTCTATAATTCGTGTTTATTATACATTTTTAAGAAAATATACTGGATTAAGTACCCTAAAGAGAAATAATTGTTCTTCATGAATGGTGATAGTATTTGCTTATTTTCATAGGAATGGGTCTATCAATTAAACACTTAACGATTGAAGCCATAGAATGGCTGAAGAAAGCAGACAAGATCATAATCGACTCGTATACAAACATTGTACCAGATTTTAGTATTGATAAATTATACGAAATAGTTGGAACAGAAAAAGACGCAGTCATAGCTAATAGATCGATGCTGGAGGGAATATCTATAAGGAAAATTATTGAAGAAGCTAGGAACCAGAACTTAGTGATCCTCGTACCTGGTGATCCATTCATAGCTACGACACATGATGCAATACGTGTAGAAGCGATAAAACTAGGGGTTCCTGTAAAAACAATCAACGGGTTATCAATATACTCATTAGCACCTTCAAGAACGGGATTACAAGCATATAGGTTTGGGAAAACAGTTACTTTAGTCTATCCCGAATCATTTAAACCGTATTCTACAATTGAAACCATCTATGATAATCTCAATAGGAATCTCCACACACTGCTACTTCTAGACTTAAAACTAGAAGAAAACAGAGCAATGACAATAAATGAAGCAGTTGATATACTAATGGAACTCGACGAAAACAAGAAACTAAGTAATGTTATTGCAGTAGGATTAGCAAGAATAGGCAGTATAGATGAAAAAATACAAGCTGATAAATTACCGAATCTAAAGAAGTATGTCTTTCCTCCACCGCCACATAGCATAGTAATTGTTGCTAAACCCCATCCTGTGGAATTAGATTCACTCAAATACGTATGTAATCTACCAGATGAAATATACGAAGACTTATTAAAACGAAGAACGTATCCTTAAAGAAAAATAATTGACTCCATTAAGTTTTTAATTACAAAAACTAATTATAGTCTGCATAGAAAATCCTGCTTGGACGAGGTGTCCAAGCTGAGAGAAAAAGTGAACTCTATAATACTAATAACGCTCATAATGATTGTAATCGCCAAGAATGCAGTTCCAATAATTGCAGATAATACTTCGCATTATATTCTAGTAAAAGATGCTTTGGAAAGAACAATTAATATCACGAAAAGACCGACGAGAATAGTATCATTGGCTCCCTCTATAACAGAGTGGATTTTTTATTTGGGTCTCCAAGAGTACCTAGTAGGCGTTGATAATACATCATACTCAGATCCTCATTTCGGAATAATGAATTATTTAAAAGAAAACAAGATTACTCCAGTAGGTGGTTATTGGTGGAGTACAATAAGCATAGAAAAAATACTATCGTTAAAACCAGACATAGTTTTTGCCGATAAAGGAGCACATATAAAATTATTGGATCTATTCATTGAATACAATATAACCGTAGTGTATCTAAATGCTGGAGCATCCAATTCACTACAAGACATATACGAAGATCTAAATATTATAGCGACAATATATGATAAAGAAGAATACGTGACGAATTTCATTAATGAAATTGAGAAAAACATCGCCACATATAGAGCGAAATTCGAGACGCTGAAGTATAAGAGAGTATTAGTAGTTGTCGGGATCTATAATGGTATATGGGTTGCTGGTAAATCCACATTTATTGATGATATACTCAGTAGATTAGGATTAGAAAACGTTGCTAATATCGTAGGGTGGAAGAACACTAATCTAGAGAAAATCGTAGAATGGTCTCCTGAAATAATCCTTATAGCATCGATGGGAATAACAGAAGAAGTTATTGCAAAATCAGGTTTAAACAGTATAGATGCACATATAATACTACTTGATCAAAACACTACAGATGCCCTCAGTAGACCTGGACCCCTTATAATTCATCTTCCACAGCTTCTATACAAACATTTATCTAGCATAAACGAGACGGAAATGCAAACAGAGACAACTACCTCAGCTAGTTCGCCGCATGCTCAAGAAGATAAAAATAATGAAAACAATACTATGATGATAGCATTACTCATAGTGTTGTTCCTTATTGTTGGAATTATAATTGGATACTATATATCGAGGATTAAAAGAGGATAGATGGAGCATGAACAAAGACATACAAAGAATATTAATGCTTCTTTTATTCATCGCAGTCTTATTCTTTACCATGTATGTCTCACTATTTATTGGTTCAGCTGAACAAGTAAATCCTCTAGTAATGAAATATAGATTTACGAGAGTTGTAGAGGTTGTGTTAACAGGATTTATCCTCGGGATTTCTGGCTCGTATCTCCAGTCAGCTTTACGTAATCCACTTGTGGACCATTATATATTAGGGATAGGTAGTGGTGCTTTATCCAGTGTATATCTATTCATTCTTATTCTAGGTATTTCCCATATAGTAACTCCATTTGTAGCAATAATAGGTGGATTAATTGCTTTATTCCTCACAATAACAATAGCTGAAATCATAGGAGGTAGTGATATTTCGTACATATTAGCAGGAATCGGGATTAACTCATTATTTTCGGGATTAGCATATCTTCTTTCATTCTTAATTCTTGTAAAGAATCCATATGCATTATACTTAATGGCTGGAGGGTTTACGCTTGCATCTCCAGAATACGAGATACCACTAATTGTCTCGGCAGTAATTGTTTTAGTAACATATCCTGTTCTAGCTAAACCATTAAATGCGCTACTTCTTGGGGATGAGCTTGTTTATCAAATAGGGTATGATCCAAGGCGATATCGTTTAATAACCATAATAATTGCAGGTGTGTTTTCTTCAATAGTTGTTAGTTATTTTGGACTCATAGGATTCATAGGTCTAGTTTCACCCCACATAGCGAGATTTCTACTAAAAACAAGTGATAATAGATTCGTAATACCATTGTCTGGTACAATATCGGCACTATTATTGTTGATAACAGATGATTTAGCACGAAGCGTCCTAGTGAACATTGGTGTTGGGGAAGTCCCTGCAGGCTCAATCGTTGCTGTAATAGGGGCTCCATTCTTTCTTCTCTTAATATTATCAAGGTATCGTGGTGTATTACATTGATTAGGATCAAAAGGTTGAGTGTTAGGTACAAGGATGTCGAAGCAGTACGAGATGTTACACTCGAGATCCCTGTTGGTAGAATAACTTGTATTATAGGGCCTAATGGGGCTGGAAAAACATCCCTACTAAGATCTATATCCAAGATCACTAGATTTGAAGGGGAAATATATCTGGATGGAATTGAAGTATCCAAAACACCGCTGAATACTATTTCAAGGATCTTATCTTATTCGACGAGTGTGTATCTGCCCGATCTTCTTTCATTGAAAGTAATTGATGTTTTGAAAATAGCTCGTTATCCTGTTTCCAGACGATTTTTTGAAACAAGAGAAGACTTAGAAATAATTCTCGATACGGCGAAAGAGTTTAAGATCGATAAGTTTCTTGAGAAGAAATTATCAGAATTAAGTTCTGGCGAGTTACAAAGAGTAATATTAGCAATGGCGGTCATAAAGAATCCTAAATATCTCCTACTAGATGAGCCTGATTCACATGTAGATGTAGCTAATAAAGCTGAACTAATAAATATATTGAGGAAGTTATCGAAGGATAGAACTATAGTTTTAACAACACATGATGTATTATTTGCAAGTATTGTTGGTGATTATTTCATATTGATGAATAAGGGTAGAGTATTGTTTGCGGGAGACAAGCAAAGGTTCTTCGAGAACAAGAATATCTTAGAAGAAACCTATGGTACTGAATTCTATGAAGTCAGGTTAGGGAATGTTGTAATCATGGTTCCATTATATATTCTTAAAAAGCATATAGATTGAAATTAATGTCAAAGCATCATATAGAAAGGGTTTATAATTATTCCAAATAATTATTAGTTCATCGCGTCTAGGTTCCGAGACATACTGATTTATTAGTTTTTTGTATTTCTCCTTCAGGTTTTCTGGAACACGTGGAATAACTATATTGTATCCTGTTTGACAACAAATTACTTCTATAGACATTGGGTCTTTAATGTTTATGACTAAGTAGTCTCTAAAAGTCGTGATTTTTTCTTCAAGGATATTACATAAATTAGGTATTTCACCGATCATTAAGATCTTGTGTTCATTGATTATTCTATTAATATTGATCTTATTGAGGTATTTGGTTACATTATCTGATAATCTTAAAGCATACATGTCTTTTTCAATAAATCCTTCTTTTACGAGTTTTTCAATTAATGACCTAATTTTTCTTTCACTCAACTCAAGTATTTTTGATAATCTTCTTCTTCCAATGAAAGGTTGTTCTTTGAGAACAAGTAGAAGTGCTAAAGAATATCCTTTTTCTTCAAAATCTCCGTGTATTTTTTCTATTAACTCTATGATTGAGTTTCTTGTTTTACTCATTCTTGTTTACCAAGTATTTTAACTATTTCATCACTATTCATTATTTTTGCACCATAGACTTGTTTCATGTAGTTCAAAGCATATTCGTGATCCTTCTCGCTAAATGCTGCAACGCCATCTTTGACTATTATAATGTTGTAGCCATAATAGAAAGCATCCCATGCAGTATGGAGAACACATATGTGTGTATGTATACCTGTTAGTATAACTGTGTCTATTCCAAGGTCTCTGAGCAACATATCTAGGTCTGTTCCTCTGAAACCACTATAACTCCTCTTATAGAGTACATAGTCTCTTTTCTCAGGTTTTAGCTCGTCTATTATCTTTGATTCCGGACTGTTATATAATGCATGTGGGCCCCAGATTTTCAACTCGTGGTCTACAGGATAGTGTTTATCCGCCAAATAAATCACTGGGACATTATTCTTTCGTGCAGTTTCTATTATCTTCTTTATATTTGGTACAATGTTTTTTGCTTGCGGACTCCTTAATCTACCATGGACAAATTCCTCCAACATATCTATGACGAGAACAGCTGGTTTCATTGCCTCCACCATATAAAGGAGTAATTATCGTTGGTTTATCTCCTTATCGCCGGAACTAAGAACTTCTTGCCCCTGTATTCCACTATTTTAGCTATATTGTTTCTCACTAATTCATCAATTATTTGTTCAGCGTTTTTACCATGCTTCATTGCTAATTCTGATACATAATCCAATCTTATGGGATGTACATAGATTGTATTCGCTATTTCTACAACTAAATCATCAGTGAATTTAAAGGATTTAGGCTCACTACTGATTAATAGTTCAACTCTATCTCCCAGATACTTTCGGAATACATGATAAGCCTTAGTGTATTCATCTTCTGAAGCTGGTTTTACCCAATCCTCGGCAGGGGGTCTTATTGGTGCCTGTATATAGGCTTTATCGAATTTTAGACTTGATAAGTACTTGGCAATAGATTCATATTCTTCTTCGTTATCGTTTACTCCCTTTACCAACATTGTTTCAGTTATCAATTTGCCTCTAAAATTCTTTGAAAATTCTCTTATTGCATCAAGTATTTCTTCTAGACTTAATTCTGGATGTGGTCTATTCATTATTTTCCAAGTCTTATGCTTTACAGTATCTATCTTAACAGACACTATGTCAAAATGCATTAGATCATCTACTACGTCCTGTCTATTTAAAAGAGACGAATTAGTAAATATAGCTAATGGTAGATCTATCTCTTTTTTCAACAACTCTGCTTCCTTACCTAAATTAATATCTAGTGTAGGCTCACCATTAGGTACAAACGATACTACGTCAGGTTTCTTCCTGTAGACTTCAGTGACGACTTGCTTAACAACTTCATTTACTTCGTAAAATTTCATTCTATTAATTACTAAATTCGTAGTTCTTCCCGCTTGACAGTATATACATG
>JAGHDU010000113.1 GCA_021159785.1 Staphylothermus sp.
CCATACCTATAAGAGCTCTTACTTTATTCTTAACTGCTTCTTCTGATAGATTCAACATCTCAATAGTGGCATCATAGTCATCACATACATCCACATAATCAATACCCGCATCTATGGCAGTTCTAAGTACTTTGGGGCCAAACCTATAGAATGGACCTACAGCATTCAATACAACATCTGATTCCTTCATGAGTTTCTTAAGTGATTCCGTATCATTTACATCAATGTACTCAGTAACTATATTCTCTGATCTATATTGCTCATATACTTTATTTAACACGTCCACTCTCTTATCAGCAAGAACTATTTCATCGAATACATTAGATTTTATGAGAAAATAAGAACATGCTCTACCAACCGCACCAGCGGCTCCAAGAACAAGGACACGAGACAAAACGTCTCACCAATTAATATTTTATATTGTCTTTGTTTAATTATTCTTCGTTTAAAAACAACAGATATCATCAATAAACAGTGAAACATAATAAATACACTAATTATACTGAGTAATGTATTGAGAGTGTAAATACGTGATCCATGATATAAAGAGCATTTGATCACGTTATACAGTTTTCGAATACTTGCTTGGGGGATTTACTTTATATTGAACTTAGACCAAATACTGTGTTATAAGATATATGTACGTGAAGAGATCGTCTGACTTATTGTTAGTTATTGCTGTATTACTTGGCACTGCTGTGGTTGCTGAATTGTATCTTTCTGTGTCTGCACTAATTTTCAACATGCATGGCGTGATGGATGTTGGGGAAATGTTGAGTGGTGATGAAGTCGAGATAGTTCCAACGGGTTCTAAGCCAATTGATGCCTACAATTGAGTCCTTGCAAAGAACTCTGCGCGTACATACATGCTACTAGTCGTTAAGGACAAGGTGTTGCCCGACGAGACATAGTACGGTGTTACAAAAGCATAGTCGTGGAATATCAAAGGCCCTAGAGCTTAAAAAATTCAAGAAGCTAATGGATCCAACTCTTAAAAATAGGATAAGGTAGCTAGGAGTTGTATTAGAAATACTAATAGTATTGACGGAAAAATTACTACAAGTAGCTAATGAAATACTAAGGATATAGGTAGCTATGCTTAACCTATATCGGTGATAGCTACTTGTTTAATGTCGTTCTTATGGTTCTTTACTGTATTAGCCGATATAAATGTAGAGAGTATTGTCTTTAATAGTGCTCCATACGCATCTTGCCTTTGACAAATCGCTGTATAAGTACTTTTCTATAGTGCTTGCAAGAAGTGATGCAAATTGTCTATGAAAGAGCGGTGTATAGGCCTTCAGCACTTCCCAATCCAGCAATTCCCATCGATAATATTGATTGTATAGACAACTAGAGGTATATGTAAAGCCTAGCTTATTAGACAATATTGTCATAGCATCATGGACTAACTGTTCGGGAATAGTATCGGATGGATAGGTATCAGGGTATTTATTCATTATCATTAATTGGTTTGGATTTATTGGTCTTATCTCAATCACACTACTGCCGTGCTCGTCTAGTGATATTTTCAGTATCTGCATAACTGTACCCTCGGGTTTAAACACGTATTCTACATAATCATTCCATTCATATACAGGCAGGCGTTGGTCAAGGATGTAGAGTACGCCATTTATTTCAACGCCTGCTGTTGCATGCGCTTCCTCGATAGTATTAAATTCTAATATATACGTCTCGTTAAACCCACCTGCAAGCAAAGCAGATGCTGTGAAGACAGCGTAATCAGCACAGATACCAATTCTTTCATAATAGAACTCTATTGGTGTTTTAACATCGTAAATTGCATAGATATATTCATATTCTGTATTTTCATCAATCCATTCTAGAAGCTTCCAAACAAGGTCGTAATATGATGTTGCTCCAAGTTCATTAATTAATTGGTTTTGAAGAAATTCTATGACGGTAGTATTGACATCATAGACTATAACATCATACATGGAATCACCGTAGAAACTGATAGAAGGAAGATAAATTGCATTATCACAAGTTGTAAACCCAAGCGTATCGTTCTCGATCAGCTCAATATAGCAAAGCTTTGATTCTACATCGATATTGAGTTCTATATTTGCTCCGTCTTTGTAGAAGACTTTTATCTGCTTAATGATTTCGTTAAGTGGATACTCTGCTCTTGAGTACGTTGAATTGATATACACATATGTAGCAGGCACTGCGGTAGTGTTGTATTCGTAGAGAGGATAAGGTGGGAGGTGTATTGTGTTGTTATTTATGGATATCCACAGGTAGGGTAGCCATCTATCGTAGTGTTCTACTATGAGTTTATCATTGTTTACAGTGATAGTTGTATTATCTAGCTTTTTATAGAATTTAATATATGGTGGCTCTTTATCAGGTGTAACTAGTTCGGAACTTGTTTTAGTGATCGCTATGGTCTGTGTCTCGTTTTCTTCTAGTATATCAGTATCTTCATATGTTTCGTTTCCTTCGAATGTCTCGGTTGTGGTTGGTTCTTTACGTATTTCTTCTTCGAAGATATCTTGTTCTAGTATTCTTATAAGTGTATTTGCTATATTCTCGGCTCCAAATATTAGTATAAACGCTAATATCAGGAGAAATAACGCTCTCTTTTTATTCATATTATCACCCTTTCAGCTTTCCTACACCCCATTTTACTAGTTCATAAAAGAGATACGCTAAGATGGCAAACCCTATCCCAGCTATTAAACCCGCAAGATTATCGTTTTCGATAAAGTCTAAGATTCTTACACAGCCTTTATAGAGACTATAGAGTATGCCTGCACCACCAAAAACCGCGGATAACCCTCCGCCAGTAATCTTCAAACCTTTTCTTATCCTGCTCGCCCTTGGACGTGGTCTCTCAATATATACAGTAGAAGAAGTCCTCGAAGGCTCATAGATTACTGGTATCTTATAATCTTCCTCTTCACCCTCATATCTGCTTGTGGGTAGTGTGGATGTTGAAAGAGGCGTTTCATGAAGTTCTTCTTGTTCTATCCGCCATAAGGCGTCGCGTTTTACAGTAAAAAGAGATGTTCTTGGATTATATTTCTGGGAAGCAGATGTTATTGCTTCAACTAGTAATTCATCGTATTTGCGTAGGTTCCTGAATCTTACATCTCCATGTATTTTAGCAAGTACTAGATCTTTAAAATCAGCCAGATCAGCTAATACACGTTGTACGTCCTCATTATAAAGAAAATCCAAAACCAGCTCTTCGTCAGTTTTTTCGACATATGGATTGCCTTTAAGATAGTCTTCCAATGAGAAAATTGCTGAGGACAACTTTATTAAGAAGCAATCAACAGATTTACAGGTATCAATATCCTTTAGGAACTTCTCTAAAACATACTCGGGATACAACCATTACCCCATACAATATTAATAATATCTTAATTGAGAAATAAAGTTTTCATAAAAGGCATACATTGTATAGAATA
>JAGHDU010000142.1 GCA_021159785.1 Staphylothermus sp.
GTGAATGGGTCATAGAGCCATAGCCAAAACATATCATTCACCAATTATTTGAAATTATTCTTATTCTCTCATTCTCCATTTAGGGGAAAATATCTCTAATACCCCTAAAATAAATCATACTACACAATAATGATTGTTTTGGAAAAAAGGTTTAGCCAAATACAGCTATTTCTTTTACATATTCTCCTTTCTCGAAACGTTCTAATTCTAAGTTCTTAGCGATCGGCACGCTTAGTTTTTCTCCAAGAATGTATTGAGTCATTACTTCCCCAACCGAGGGGGCCATCATGAATCCGTGACCGCTAAAGCCTGTTGCCAGGTAGAGATTTTCTATCTTTGGATGTGGTCCTAGTATTGGGTGGTGATCTGGAGTCATTACATAGTATCCTGTCCAGTATCTTAAGATCCTAGTATATGGTAGCCATTTGAAATACTTAGACCATATTTTAACAGCTAAGTATAGGTAGTCGATCCTATTTCTAGGTATGGTATCGGGTTCCTCCTTCATATTTGCCCCTATAAGGAATCCTCCATGAATAACTTGGATAATGTATGAAGCTGTGCTCCAATCTATGAGTAATGGTTTGAATAACGGCTTATATGCTTCAGTTATCAATGCATGTTTTGGTAAATTTTCTAGAGGAACGTCTATGCCAGAGTTCTTGAGTATTTTCTTTGATCCATATCCTGCGGCAACAATTATTTTTTCAGCTTCTATAACTCCTTTGTTTGTTACTATGGCATAAGCTTTCGAACCCTTAATGATTATTTTCTCAGCATTTGTACCAGTAAGTAGTTTCACTCCCTTGTTTTTAACATACTCTAAGGTGTTTAGTAGTGCTTTGAAACAATCAGCTTTTCCTGCTAATGGATCATAAACTCCTGCTAATATGTTCTCAGTATTTAATGTCGGCACCATTTCCTTGATTTCTTCCGGTATAACAATTTTAGTTGGGACGTTGTATTCATGATGGAACTTGACTATCTTCTTGAACATTTCAACATGTTTTTCCTCGGACAACAACCATATGTATCCATCTCGTCTATATGTGAAACCATGCTGCCTTGATAACATTGGCCATAGCTCAATAGATCTCTTCATCATCTCAACATGTTCGGGACTGGTGAAACTAGCTCTTATCCCAGTAGCACATCTAAATGTTCCGCCACTACCCGGATAATTCTTTTCCATCAACACAATATCGTTTATACCTTTTTCGACAAGGAACCTAGCTATCATTACTCCTATTATCCCAGCTCCAATGATTGCAATCCTTGTCTTCATAACCACTTCTTCACACCTCTAAGTCCTCATCTCTTGGAGGCTTCAAGAAATAATATCCTTCAATGGGTTTGAGAGGAGGCCTGTTTCTTGGTAATAATAGTTCATCATAGCTTTTACCTAATCGTCTACGTAGAATACTAGCGGCAAGTATAAGGCAATATTTGCCCTGGCATGGCCCCATGCCTATCCTTAAGTACCTCTTCAATGACTCTAGATCAGTGTATCCCTTATCAATAGCGTCTAGTATGTCCTTTAGTGTAACGTTCTCACATCTACATATGATCACTTTTTCTGGATCCATATACCTCTCACCTCGAACCACTTATCTTTTGGAACTTCAACTGTTACAGCCCAAGTCTTATCATATTGCCATACCTTGACAATGGTTCCATCACCAATGGGTTCGCCTGCTCTATTCAATAACGTTACTCTATCTCCTTTACTTGGAGCTGGTAAGAACTCGTATGGTAAAGTAATATATGCTTTCTCAGGTTTTGATAAATCGACGACAAAGATAGCGAGACCTGGGCACTGTGGTACACATACACCACACCCTATACATTTCTCTGGATCGATTCTTGGGATCTCGTAGATTTTGTTCATTTTTATCGCGTTGAAAGGACATACGTTAACACATATATTACAAGGTATTTCTTCGGGACATTCAGCAATAGCAATGGGGCCTTTTTCAAGCCTTTCCTTCGGTGGAATTAGCTGTTTTTCTAAGAGTTCTTCATAAGTTATTATACCAGTTTCTTTAAATCCCACCTAGTTCACCCCTCCTGATCTTCTCCATTTCTTCTTCAGAAACAGTTGCTTTGAGTTTACCCTCACAAGCTCTTGCAACAACGGGGCTTTTCCTATACTCATTCCATAGATAATCAAGCAGTTCATCTCGCCTCTTGATCGTATCGTTATTCCCTGCTCCTAGTTTAATAGCGATACTTAAACCCGCTATCTCTCCCTCAATAAACGCTGTTGTTGCTTCCTCTATACCACTTGCATCACCAGCTACGTAGAGATTCTCAACACTTGTCTCCAAATATTTTGTCCTAAGAGGAACCAATCCACCGAGTTCGGGTATATATTTCATCACGGTCCCTGCTTGACTAAAGAATGCATAATTGGGCTGCAATCCAACGGCTAATAGAACTAGATCCGTGTCGAAGACTTTCTCAGTACCTGGTATAGGTTGAAAATGTTCATCAACCATTGCTATTTCGGCTTTTTCAACTCTATCGTTTCCAATGGCTTTCGTTATAGTGTGTTTTGTATATATTTTGATGCCATATCTCCTTATCTTTGCAGCATGTACAAACCATCCCCCTATTTTTGGCATAATCTCTGCAATTCCATGTACTTTTACACCTGCTTGTAGGAGCTGATAAGCGATGATTAAGCCAACATTGCCTGCACCAATGACTAATGCCTTCTCGCCAGGTTTTATACCATATTCATTCATGAGTGTTTGTGCTCCTCCAGCGGCCATTACTCCGGGGAGATCGTTGTTTTCAAATGTGATCATTTTTTCAGAAGCACCAACACCAGCGACGATCGCTTTTGGTCTAACCAGTAGATTTAAGGGTTTTTCTCCCCTAACTGCAACACCGACATATCCATTCTTGAAAATACCGTATGCATAAGCTCTAAGATATACTTCGATGTTTTCATTATTCATGACTTCTTTTGAAAGCTTAGATGCTATATTGAATCCCCTTGTACCACCGTTGAATTTCTTGGCGCCAAAAAATCTATGTGTTTGTTTAACCAGCTGACCACCCAATTTGAAATGCTCATCGACGAGAATCACTTTTAATCCGTGCTTAGCAAGTGTCAATGATGCTTGCAGACCAGCGGGTCCTCCACCGATAACCAAGACATCTGGTTTTAGAACAATGGTTTCAGCATCAATTGTTTCCTCGACGATCGGTATATCATGAAATCCTTTCTGACTATATACTCTTAATCCTTCTCTAACAGGTTCTAAACAAATCCTTGTATTTGGAATACCTTCTACTACTGATAAACAACTACTACACTTACCAATCATACAGAAA
>JAGHDU010000219.1 GCA_021159785.1 Staphylothermus sp.
AAATAATGCTTACTTCCTCTATTAGGTCGTATGGTCTCTTCTGACCCATTATAGACACTGTCGGTACTATAGTCAAATTTTTCTCATACATATCCTATCACTATATTTGTTATCAATGATAGATACATTTCATGAGTGGAAACGCTCTCAGTCTATAATAAATCTCACTAGGAACTAAATAGTTAACGAGTCATGATCAGCATAGTTAATTTATACCCGATGCGCACTATAAGTAATTCTGAATCTTAACAAAAGCCTTTGGGGTTGGATGAATTGAGTCAACCATGGTTCGTGGGATATCTTGAAGGAAAACATTGGTTAGCAAACGTAGATTATGACATAGACACTGTCTTCAAAGTACTACAAGCAGCAAAAGAACTCAAAGAAATGTATCATCAAGGAGTAAGGAAAGTCACTTGGTTAGACGGCAAGACATTATACCTAATATTCTACAACAAGAGCCTAAGAACAAGGAACAGTTTCCAAACAGGAATTTATCAGCTTGGAGGACAAGGAATATACATTGCCCCAGACCAAGTCTATACACCAACACTACCCGAAGACATGGTTCCCTACCAGACAGAGGCAATTAGAGACGTAGCAAGAGTATTAAGCAGATATGGTAGTGGAATAGCCATACGTATCTACGGTGATGCAGCTAAGTGGATAATCGGCAGAGGACACAGAATTATACAAGAATTCGCCAAGTGGTCAAGTGTACCAGTACTAAACATGGAGGACGATATATATCATCCATTCCAGGCACTAGCTGATGCACAAGCCGCCTTAGAAGCTCTAGGTTGGCCTAAGGATTTGAGAGGAAAGAAGTTTGTAGTAAGCTATGCCTATAGCGGTGGATTAAAGCCATTAGCTGTACCACAGAGTGTAGCATTAATAGCTGCTATGCTAGGTGCAGACGTATACATTGCACACCCACCAGGCTTCGAGTTACTAGATGACGTAATTGCTAAAGTCAAACAATACACAGAGCACTGGGGAAGCGAGTTCAAGATAGTCCACGACATGGACGAGGCATTTGAGGGAGCAACCTTCGTATATCCCAAAGCATGGAGTCCGAAAGGATTCTTCCCACCATTCAACTCAACAGTTGACAAAGAAGGAGCAAAAGCATATCAAGCCAAGTTCAAGGACTGGATCGTAACCATGGAGAGACTAGAAAAGGCAGGCAAACCATACTACATGCACTGTGGACCAGCTGACCGTGGACAAGAAGTCACAGACGAAGTCTTAGACAGCTATGAGAAGAGCCTATACTTCGAAGAGGCCGAAAACCGTCTACACGTCCAGAAAGCCGTAATGGCTATGGTAATGGGTAGCAAGAGGTAATCCTTTTAAATTCATTTTTTAATATTCTCTTTCTTCTTTTATTTTTCTATATCTTTTATTTAATTGGGTTCTTTAATCCAAATATTGACTATATCATAATTAGTTTCTTTATTAGGAACTAGATATACTATTTTTACATGGTTGGTAACAATGCCTATGAAGATATATCCATTAGCTTTTGATTCCATGGGTGTTAGGAGTCAAGCAACATTAGTAATTGTTAATGGTTACAAAATATTAATTGATCCCGGGGTTGCTCTTGCTCCCAAAAGATATGGGTTGCCTCCAACCGAGCCTGAACTTAGAGCATTAGATATTGTTAGGAAAAAGATCATGGAGATAGGGGAGAAGGCAGATATAGTTATAGTTACACATTATCATTACGATCACCATCCATATCCCGATGATACGGAAATGTACGAGAGGATCTTTAAGGACAAAGTAGTTTACATCAAATCGTATGAGAATGAAGTAACGGATTCAGCCAAGAAAAGGGGCAAAAAGTTTTATGAGAACATCAAAGAGTTAGCTAAGGAAGTAATAATAGCTGATGGTAAGAAAGTAAAACTAGATAAAGACATAATAATAGAGTTTTCTCCAACAGTATGGCATGGACCTGTAGGAAGTAAAGTTGGTAGAGTAATTATGGTATATATAAAGAAGGGAAGATCATCTTTTCTATACGGATCCGATGTTCAAAACCTAGCCGATCCAGATGCTTTAAAATGGGTTCTCGAGAAGAATCCTAGCTTTATAATAATTGATGGGTATCCGACTATACTAATGGGTTGGAGAGTTTCGAAGAAATCATTTGATGAAAGCATGGGTCATCTCAAACAATTGATAGAGAAAACAAAAGTCAAAACATTAATACTAGACCACCATATTGTAAGGGATAAGAACTTCAAAGAAAAAATGAAAGAACTCTATGAACTCGCTGAAAAACATGGAAAGAAAGTATTAACTGCAACAGAGTACATGGGGATGGATAATTTATTGTTAGAGGCATGGCGTAAAGATATTAAAAATGGGAAGATCAAGGTTGATGTAGAAGACTATTATAGAAAACTCTATTCAAAGATAAAAATCTAGCCATGTCAGAGTAAATTAAATTGATTTAGTACGGTGCATAATGTTGTGAAGACTAAGCTGGGAAATATCAACTATAGATTAACGTTGTACTATTCTTATCTACTACCTTTATTTAGAATAGAATTAACTGATAACACATTAGTATTTACAAAGGAGTATGGGTCATGTAAGGAGTTAAAATGTATACAAAACAATGATACTATAGAATGTGTAATACCCTATTGCAAACCCGCTGAATACAAGAAGATCTTGGGTATTGATAAAAAGAAAATAATCGATGAATCAATGGATAAATT
>JAGHDU010000029.1 GCA_021159785.1 Staphylothermus sp.
ATACTAAAGAAATCAATGATAGAATACGGTGAAATCACGGTAAAAGATGCAACAATAATTCTGGTAAAAGAGCTAGGTATTAGTAAGGAAGATGCAAGAAAAATTCTGTCAAAACTCATAGTTGAAAAATACATAAAAGTAATACATGGAAAAATCAATATTTATTAAAACAGAAAATAACCTATAGCTTACCAAGTTCTTCGTCGAAAAATACTTTTAGTAAGCCTAGCTTCTTCATAACAATATTTATGTAATCCATAATAATCTCTCTACTAACACCCATACGCTCAGCTCTACTGAGAACAATGTTTTCAACAATACTATACTTCTTGTATCTTTCATTAAGATCTTTCCAAGGAACCCCGGTTACAGCTTTCATAACTTCTCTATCAATGGGAATAATGCCTTTAACCATCATGAAAGCTATAATCGGGTAACCAATGTACTCCCGATAAATAGTTCCATTATCGTTACTATACGTATGGAAAACATTATTCTCTTTTTCAACTAATACTACTTTGTATACTTTGTCTCCTCTACTAGAAACAACCTGGGCCTTATTATCATCAAGGACTTTGATACGTTCATCTCCAATACTACCAATTGCTTCCAAGATCTTTATACGAGGAGGTTTTCTTAATAAACGAAGATTACCACTCAATCATGCCTCATCTCCAACAATTTTTATAACAACTAGGCACGGGAAACAACAACTCCCTCACCATTTATCATATGTCCGACTCCTAGATTAACATATTCCTTATTTTTACCTCCGGAAACAACTAAGTAAAAAGAAATTGATTCGGCGTCACCATTATCTTTAACATGTTTAGGATCTAAATCTTTATTCAGTTTATCAAAACCCACTATAATTGCTTCAAATAGAGCTTTAGATTTTTGCATGGAACAACACAATTAGATTCACATCATAAAAATATTGTAACAAGTATCATTAATAGACTTTAACTTCGTGTACACGTAGAGATAAGTTAATACATTGTATTCTGAAATATATTATATTGTGGTGAAAACATGGTAAACGAGAAACAAGAAATAATAGAAAACGAGCTAAGCACCGGTCTAGTAATAGCAGGAGCATATGCTAATAAACTCAGAAGAACACTCTTTGCACAATTAAGAGACTTAGTAAAACAAAACCGTGAATTTGCAAGAGAAGTAGCACGTGCATCAGCTGAGATAAACAGACTTCTCTACATAATCCTAGTAGAGAATCTGAATTGTGAAAAAGGAGATGTTGTAAGAATTAGAGTTAAATACACCGCAGACCCCAAAGAATGGAGGATCAAATGGAATTATGAAACATTACGTATAGAATACTTCAAGAGACAACCAGATGACAAAGTAGCAGAAGTAGTAAAGAAAGTCATAAGTGAAAAACTAGAAGAAATTAAGGAGCAATACAAAGAAGCCCCAAGCAGAGAAGAAGCAGAAGCAATCCTGAAAGGAGAAATAAAGACACCAGAGGAAGAATGGGGAGAGGAAAAAGAAAAAACACTGGAATTTATGGGAGCTACACAACCAATAAAACAAGAAGAAGCCGAACAACCATCGACAGAAGTATTAGAAGAAATAGTCTCAGCTGACCCAATAGGTGAAACCCTAATTGGTGGAGCAATCTTTAAACTCACAAACAAAAACGGTGAAAGCGTAGGAATAGCATCACTAGAACCCCATGCTGGTGGATGGATTCTAGACGTAATAGTAATCAGCAAAGGAAAAGCATACAGAGTACATGCTAAAGCATCAAAGAACAAAGAAGAATATATGAACAAACCAGAGCTAATCATAGAAGAAATAAAGAAAGCCAAACCAGTACCTATACCACCTGAAACAGCAGAAACAATAATAAAGTCAAAAATGGAAGAACTAGTTTGAAACAATCAGTTGTTTTTACAATATGAGAACTTATTTCTGCTATAGTCTTCTATTATCTTATCAAGTAGTTCGAAGAAAATATCTAGCTTACCGATCTCGACACGTGCACCGGCCGCATTCGGATGACCACCCCCACTACAATTTATCTTTTTACATAGTTTTCTAAGAACCATATTCAAATCAACACTTCCATTTCCTCTAAGACTCATGACAACGATATCATTTCTAATCTCATATGCTATACCGACAGGAGAAAAACCATATACTCGTGCATAAGTAGCAGCACGACCAAGACTACCGGGAGGATTAACTACTAAAGACAAGAACTTATACTTCTTTATCACATTCTTTCTAACCCATAACCTTAGCTCTTCATCCCTATGACTCTGGATAATGGCTCTTAGAACAAGCTCAGAATCATTACTAGGAAGATTATTATGTGCTAAATATTTTACGATCCTCCGTTTAAAATCGTATTCTCTCCTAGAAGACTCAAGAGCTTGAATAAGTAGTCCAGCTTCAAAAAATACATGACGTTTATCCCAATCATTAAGAACTCTATTAACCCATTCCGTGTTATCCAAGTAATCCCCTATAGCTCCAAACAATGTTATTCTACTGTATTCATCGCCTAACTCCCTCTCATGGAAGTATTTATAAGCAAGCTCGGATGCAGAACAGCAAGTGTCGTGAATTATTTCACCACTCAAATCCATGGGATGTAATCCAAGAGGAGCTGG
This sequence comes from Staphylothermus sp., assembly GCA_021159785.1. Lineage (GTDB taxonomy): Archaea > Thermoproteota > Thermoprotei_A > Sulfolobales > Desulfurococcaceae > JAGHDU01. The sequence goes on from JAGHDU010000029.1 coordinate 2,637, forward strand.
ATGATGATCTATGTAAACTACTGAACCATATTTTGAGCGCTCTTTAAGTATGTCCCTAATAACTTCTATAGATTTCTCACATAAAGCAATATCTGCAATAAATACGTTGTCTCCATTACTAGTAAATTCTAGTAAGTCATTAGCTAATCCAGCTGGGTGAGTAAAATATACTTTAACGTTACAACCATTGACAAAAGTATAATAGTGATAAGCCAAAGCACCACTACAAACGCCATCACTATCTCCATGTACTAGAAGAACCCACTTACACATAGTATACCAACCATTACAACTACTAGGTCATTTTTGAGCAAAAAGGTCAGACCCGCGCGCGGACGTCATCCCCACTAACAATAATGGGTAAGCTCTGCTAAGCTTCTTCATCCCATCTATTGAATATCTATAGTCTCACCGGTTAAAACGTTACTCAAATAAATATGTTTAGGGGAACAGGGAAATGCCAGCAAGACTAGAAATAGATAAAGCGCCAGAAGACATACTAGAGCTGAGCAATGAAGAAATACTTGAAGAATTCATAGCAACACTGGAAGCTTCAGGAGCGAGTCTTGACACAATAAAGTCCTATCAATCCGCTATAAGTGACTTCCTAGAATTTATTGGTGATAAACCTCTACGACAAATAACAATAAGAGATATTATAAAATGGAAAAACCATAGACTAAGAAACGGGTTTCCAAGATCAAAAACAATGGATAGAAAAGCTTGGCAAACAACACTGCACTACTACACATTATTCCTTAATAGATTCTTTGAATGGTTAGGATTAAGGATCAGGATACCAAAAGTAAAGAAGCCTCCAAGGCAAATAAAGATCTTGACAGATGAAGAAGTTGAACGACTAGCATTAGCAGCAAGTGATCCACTGGATAAACTAATCATATCACTTCTCTTAGACACTGGTCTAAGAAGCAAAGAACTGTTAGGAATAAGGGTAAAAGACATAGATTTTAATAACAAGACAATAACTGTTGAAACTACAAAATACGGGGTATCAAGACGAGTTATAGTAAAGGAAAAAACGCTCGAGCTCATTAGGGCGTGGATAACAATAAATAATCTAAGAGATAACGATAAACTAATACCATTAACGTACAGCGGATTATATAAGAGAATTAAAAAATTAGGAAAAAAAGCTGGAATACCATTATCAAAGATAAGACCACATATCTTGAGGCATACCTTTGCAACAATTGCATTAAGAAAAGGATTAAGCCTACCAAGCCTACAGAGAATTCTGGGTCATACAGATATAAAAACAACACAAGTATACTTGCACTTAACTATAGATGATATTAAGAACGAATATGAAAGAACCCTAGAGAACAAAAATGATATAATATGCCCGAAATGCTTCAGAAAAATACCTTCAGATGCATTATACTGTCCGTATTGTGGAACGGCATTAAACAATAAACCCGTAGAAGCAGCTAGGACGTAGACTCATCAAGTATTCTCGCAAGAAGTATATTCGGAATCTTAGTATGTCCTGGGTTTTTCTCTTTGTAGTGCTTGATTACCTCTTCGCCGTTTTCGATAGGAAATACATCACTATATTTTTCAATAAGATCAATGAACTCATTGTCATCAATATGTATTATCACTAAAACATCATTAACTGGAATACTCCACTTAACACCACTATTCTTAATTCTGAGGGGTTCTCTTAAGTAATCATCATCGTTACTAACTTCCTTCATCTCAACAAGATAATACTGGGTAAGATAATGAGCAACTATTTCAGCAACGACTTTATCGTCTTTTTTAACGACATAACTGGATAACTCACTATGATCAAGTAAGACAGCATGCGGTCCCTGTTCTACAACATATCCATGCTCTCTAACTTTTTTCAACAAGTTCTCAAGATCCTTTACTTCGAGTTTTACTATTCTCAATTCTATAAACCCGTATATACATGATAGAAATTAAGACCTTAATAAATCTCGAAGAGGAATAGAATTGGAGAAATATTTTATCCTTAACCAAGATGTTTTCAGAAAGGAAATTATAACTGGGTCGAAAAACGAAGATAAAGCTGTAAAATATTTGAAAGACAAACTAAGCGAATACGTGGACTGGATAGAAGTAATTCCGACACCTGTTGATACATGGTATGAGGAGAAATGTGTTCTTCTCTGTGGAAACACTACAATTAATTGTAAGTCATTACCTTATACATTATCAATAGAATTAGAATCAGAACCTGTCTATGGATACTATTCTGGAAACCGTATAGCCTTAAATAAACATGTAGATTCAAAAATAGTATTTATACCGTTTCCACAAGATCCTAATAACACAAAATATGTTGTTTTAAAATTATGGCGAGAAGGTGCCGAAGCAGTAGTGTTCTATGACCAATTACCAGGGAGATATAGGCGAATAGTAATAACAGGAGATGAAGACTATAGCTTCACTAAAGGATCGCCCCCTCCTATTCCAGCCGTTTCTATTAGAAAGGAAGATTACCTGAAAATAGTCAAAGAAGAACCTAGTAAGTGTTCATTGAAAATTATTGCCAATGTCATACATAATAATAAAGGAAAAACACTAATAGCTGGAATAAATGGTAAAGGGGAAAAGGAAATACATTTAACAGCACACCACGACCACTGGTTTCAAGGATTTTGTGATAATAATGTAGGTGTAGAACTACTTTTACAAATGACCCGCTTATTAAATAAGGATAGTTATCCAAACATATTACTAATATCCTATACAGCAGAAGAGTCTGGGGCACCAAATTATACTAGTTGGTATTGGTCGTGGGGAAGTAGGTACTATTTGAGCATGCTGAACGATATGAACAGAGTAGACAATATAATTGCCAATATCAACGTAGACATAATATATACATCACCGCTAAGTATCAATGCAAATCCTGCATTAATGAAATGTATAGAAAAAGTGATGAAGCAATACAAGGTACGCTATAGAGGTTTCGATCACCCATATTTCAATAGCTTCTCGTACACATTGCAGGGAATACCAGCTTTAACAATTCATTCATTCAATGAAATGCAACATATATATC
>JAGHDU010000255.1 GCA_021159785.1 Staphylothermus sp.
AGGATTTATACCACCTAGAGCTTTTCCGTCATGATGTTCTAACAATATATTTCCATGCTCGTCATAAACGTATATATCCCATGTATTAATTGCTGAACCCGGCCCACTGGCTGAGACCTTTAAGTAGACCCATCCACTGTAAGAAGTGTAATTGATGTCCAATTCTTGGGAATCGAGATTTGACATATTTGTCTTTACAAGCTTTAACTGTGACGTATCAGCATATATACCTATTCCTATGGTATTTGATCCTATTGAATCGCTATCTGATATAAAAACGCCTCTATATACTTTATCTGGTTCAATATATAGCTTAGCCATAAATGTGAAGTTTTCTTGTCCGAGTTTCTGAGATGTATATTCACCATTACTCTTAATTATTGCTGCAACTTTATAGTAATCTGGAAGACCATCAGGTTTTCCATTATTGATTCCGACAAGAACATTGTTTTCTTGGTCTATGTACCATTCTCCCCATATAGGATTAAAACCATAATATGACAGATCTTGTCCGCTTGTATAATAGTCGTAAACTTGTGTTTTGAAACTGTCTGTTACTAGTGCCTCTTCTGTTGTAGATTTGTATATGGAGAATGTTACATCGCGTGCTTCTAGCGTGAATGGTGCAACTAATCCCTCAAAAATTAATCCATAATTGGTTACTTCGAAGTAATCGTTTGAAAAAATAATGAAGGAAGCATTTGCAAATTCCTTGATCAGAGTGGCATTAATTCGTAGACCTCCATGACTCTTGCCAGAATAACTAAATTCATAATTCTCGCTGGCATATTCTCTTACACCTTTTGACTTTAAATGCCACCTTCCAGTTATTAAGAGTTCATTCAAGTTTGCATAATTGTCTAAGTCTTCATACATAATGAATATACTTGGATCACTAAGACTATTAGCTAAGGCTTGTCCCCAGTACGCAAATATAGTTTTCGTACTATTGCTTGAAATATTTAGTTTTACCCACACTCTTGCTTTTCCACTGGATTCATCCCAGTATTCTATCCAGTAGTCTAGTCTTGTTTTTCCATCACTATCGGTAAATCTGATATCGTTCTCACTTGGAGTATAGGTTCTACCTTGATAATTACACCTCATAAGGGTTAGATCAAGTGTTATTGGTACAAGGTATCCTTGGAGATCATTACCTGATTCTTCTCTTACGTTTATAGGTAATCTACAGACCCAGTGAAGTCCTCCCTCCGAATAGCCCTGCCATGGCCAGAACCCCTCATATTCTGTTAATATATAAGTCTTACCTTTACCAAGTAATGCCGGAGGTATGCCTGGTTCACTTGCTGTCATTGCCCTTGAATAAGCATAGATAGTTCTATCCGGTGTTGAAACTACAACATATATGTTGAAATCATTATAACCTGGATCATTTCTAATGGCTGGGAATAGTTCTGATAAACTATGACCATATCCTATGTATACATTGTAGTATTTTTTACTAGAAACCTCAACAGGACTATTAATCCGTGCTATAGTGTTATTAATTTTCTCCTCATATAATGACCTGATCACGGACGCATAATTCTCCGCTATTGCTTTGAAAACATTTCTTAAATTCTCGTTAACCATTAAGTTAACGTTTATATATGAATAAAGCATTACGCTCGCTAATACGACTATTAGTGCAACAGTTGCAATAACATGAACTATGGGCCCAGAAACCATTTCTATCTCACCTCGACACCGACGTTATAGATTGTTATAGTTAGATCAATTTGTACAGAAGCGCCTAAGTCACTTGGAGTAATTTCTTTGACATTGCCTCCATAATTGATTCTTATTAGTAGATCTTGGACATTTTCATAATTAAGAATAGTTGGCGATTCCCGTAAATAGAACTTAGCGGCATGGGCTTCATATCCATAATCGGTTTGTATATGTGGCGTAATGCTTACATAGAATAATCTAACATAATATATCGTTCCAGTATAGGTGGTTACTTTATCTACTTGATATAGTAGTCTACATGTATCTAGCAATATATATGTAGATCCATCTTCATAGAACTCCATTACTTTTGGCAAAAGTCTAGTATCATTTACCAATGTACTGTTTATTCCATACACAATGTGTTTTGTAGTAACTATTGGTCTATCGATTTTACTGTATACAGCTATACATGATAGATTATGAGATAGCCCACCATTTATATAGACTTCAATATATCCTTGTTCTCTCCAACCAATACCCATTCTTAAACCTGGATATGATAAGGTATAGCTTCCACCACCTAGTGGGTTAATTATTATAGGTATATTGAGCGCAGCTGACTGAAAAGCTTGACGCATGTAAAAGTACTCAGTTAAAGATACATATTGAAGAGACATGTATGTCATATACAAAGACATGAAAATTGACAGGAAAACTATCGCAGAATAAATTATCATAGTGGATAGAGCATGTATAATTGATCTCAATTACTAAACCCCTCTGATATTAATCATGTATTAGTCGTTTTTATATTCCTATCCCACCAAAATAGAAAATAACCCATGTATTTCTTAATAGATTTCGAAATGTATATCGTAGACTACTATGTATAACTGAAAACTAGTTATCTCGTTCGGATCCAATCCTATTTCGCTAAATATTTGTTGTGAATCTATGACTTTATTCTCGTTGTTGATGTAGATACTGAAACTTTTTACATTGGTAAAATTAGTGGTTTTTGCATCATTTATGTTTGCGTATACGATCATGGTATTCTTTCCATATACTAGGGGTTTAATTATTCTGGGAATAATGAGTCTTACAGTTATGTTGCTTCCCTTACTAGTTGTTATGTTCAATACTGTATAGCAGATCTTGTTGATTATTAATTCAGTAATTGTCCCAGTATTAGTATTGTATTCCATAAGTAATGGTATATTCTCTGTATCATTTACAATGTATCTATCTTTACTACCAAATAATATGGTTTCACCTGATGCAAGTACCTTGTTAGCACTAGCGTATATTGAGTAGAAATTATTTACAACATATGAATTATTGATTCCTTCTTTCGTTATTACCATTTCATATACAGTGTCTAATTTCTTATAACCGATACCAATACTTGAACTAGTAAAGTGATATCTTACTTGCGAACCACGCAGTAAATCAGGGAAACGAGCTACTGCTATATCTTTTAGAATTGTTCTGATCTGCCCGTACTCCATTATATACCGTGTTTCATTACTCAATGACATCGCTATAAAGAATACTACTAAAGATATAGCGATAACTGCAGATGATATGATAATAAAGGATAAAGTCTCACTCACAGCTCTCAATTATATCCCACCTTGTCAGCTTACGGGTTGTCCCAATCCTCCTAGTGTTGCTTCAAACATTGGCGATGCTAAGAAGAACAGGAATGTTATAAGCGTCAGTATCAGTGCATGTTTAAACCCAGATGCAACTGAGCCATTAGATACTTTTCCTGCTACAATACCCATGAGGAAAGTATTAAGAACTATTGCGGGTAATGTAGCTTCAGCTGCTGCATAGTATGCTCCTCCTGCTCCAAACTGTAGGGACCCCATGAATGCTGCTAGCATTATTACTGTTGCTGCTGCAAGGATACCACCCATGTAGGGAACTATTAATAATGTTCTTAGATTCTTTTTTCTTTCATCATCTATTGCTTCAACGCTCTCAGCAAACCATGCTAAGTCATCCATTATTTCTGTTGTCCCTCCACCGACCTCGATTGTATCAGTCATTACGAATAATAGAACCTTGGCTCTCCAAACAATGATTTTCCTAAGTAAGTCCTGGATAATCTTACTTAATGGTATTCCTAGATTTAACTGCATAGCCATTTTCTTCAAATATTTACTAAATACTCCATAGTCTCTATTAGATAATTCTATAATGCTTTTCTCAGGACTCATACCTGTTTTTCTGATCTCGACAAGGTCTCTTAGGAATCTAGTTATTCCTTGTACAACTTTATACTCTCTACTGATTATTTCTGTATATATAACCGTAGGTAAAGTCGATATAATCAATATTAATGAAAACGCAATAGATGAATTCATATATCTAGGTAAGTTAAATGCTCTTGCAGGATATGTTAATAAATTGTTTAAGCCGCTCACAATAAAGCTTTCTCTCAATGGATGCCCTGGGGGAAGAGCTGATGGTAAAAATAAACCGAATACTATTAGAAATACCATTAATGGTAGGGATAGAGCAAAGAACATTATGTAGGGTCTATAATCTATCCAAGGCTCTTTGTACTGAATAATGTCTGTTAGATAGATTATCATGGCTGAGATCATTGGAACCATTACATATAGGAATAAGAACATAGATTCACCAGATATTCCGAATGAGAGAGTACCGGCAAAAGACACTGTTATAAAGTACATTACTGTGAGACTTATCATAGATAGAAGGACTAATGCTAGATAACCCTCTAGTAAACCAGCAAGTCTATCAGCTATTACTTTCATCTTAACAATTATCTCTGAGAAGAAAAGCCTTGCTTTCTTGTTGAGATAATCAATAACATCACCACCAGCACGCACTGTCGTCACGTAGCCCATGAGGAGATCTCTTACGGTAGGGCTTGGAGTTCTTTGAGCGAGCATTGCGAAGGCTGATAAGGGGTCCTTACCAAGTACTCTGACTAATAATATGAATCTTTGGCTTAACTCTGCACTTTTAGTGAAAACATCTTTACTCTTAACTATTCTCTCGAACGCTGTGTATGGTGATAACCCGCTCATGACCATCATGCTTAGGTATGCTGTAGTAAATGGAAATTCTCCTTCAATCCCGCCGGCTCTACTGCTTGCTATGAGAGCTGGTAAGTATGCGAGAATAACTAAAACAATAAATGGTATTGGGATAAGTACTGGGATTAACAAATAGAATCCTATAATATAGAATAGCGCGGATAAAACAGTGACACAAATAACTGAAACCAATAACATGAATCCTATGAAAGAAGCATATACTTCCGGATAAATATGCATACCGCTTTTCTGGATATCTCTGGGGATATTACGGTATATTTTTAAGATCCTTTTACCGAATCCCTCAAAGTGTTTATAAACCCAATCCCAGAAATTCATGATCCGGAAAACACCCATGTATTATAT
>JAGHDU010000077.1 GCA_021159785.1 Staphylothermus sp.
ACATATAGGTGACTTCTAGAATGAAGAAACAAGCACATGTAATTAGGGAAAAATACAATGTGGAACTAGAAGTGATGACTGAAGTTCATGTTGGAAACAACAAGGAACTATTACTAGGACACGATGTAATTGTATTTGACGATAACGCATACGTTATAAGTATGGAGAAACTCTTCGAAAAAATACTGCGCCATACAAAAGGTTTATCGTATAGCAAGATCCTCAAATTGATTGATACAGAAGAAAATATTATTCAAAGGTTCTTTAAAGAATACATGATAAAACCAGAAGAGGTTTCCATGAAGATATTACCTATATTGGATAAGAGAGCATTATCGTCTAAAACAATAATGGACCACATCAAATTAGGGGATCATTACCTAATACCAGGTTCCGAGATAAAAGGATTATTTAGAACAGCTATTCTATATAAATTCGTCAAAACGAATAAAGAGATCCTAAAACAGATTATAGAATCCATCGATAATCTTGCAGAAGGATATATTGATGAAAGAAACATTGGATGGAGTATTGAAAAGGTATTAAAGAGAAGTATAACGCTATATTACTCAAAAGGAAGTAGAGGCCCCATTACCCAAAATGTCGATATACTCAAATACCTACAAGTAACCGATCCCATTGATTACGAGGAAAAGAGTGCTATCGACTCAATAGTTATTACTAAAAGGACTAATCCATTCAAGGAATTAATTGCCGTAAATCCGATAATTGCACTAAATAATGGAACACGAATACGTTACGAATTATCTATTCACGAAGTCCCTTCAAAAGGTAAAGAAACTCATCAACCCATAAGGGAATTATATAATAAGACCATGCCTGAGCTAATGAATGCATTAAAGGAATTCTCTCTAAATTTAATAGAGTACGAAAGAAATCTATTAAAACACCTTTCAACACGAGAAGCCCAGGAGTTCTATGAACTTCTAGGTAACTGGCAAGATGAAGTAAAAAATGAAAACAATACTTTTTATCTTAAAATCGGATATGGTACTGGAATGTATTCCAAAACAATATTTATGGCCCTTGATCATGGAACAAGAAACAAACTTATAGATACTATGTCTAAATTAATAAAGGCTAAAACAAGGGGAAGGATTAGTTATTGGGATAATTTCACACTAAAACTTGTAGGTTCCAAATATAATGAGGGAAAAATAGTCCCATTTGGATGGATAAAATTAAAGACCATAAAGAAGTGACCCAGTCATGAATGGTGCGTCTTCCGCCTCAGATAAACTCATTATTCTCGCAGGACTCTTACATGACATTGGAAAAATTATTCGTAGAACCGGGTCTCCTAAACGACATGAGCAATTATCAGCTGAGTTAATTAAACAATATAGTGAGGTCTTCGAAAAAATAGGCGTCAGCGTTGATAAGTTGATTCATTTAATAATTTGTCATCATTATCAAAGAACTCATGAACCCAGATGTGAACCTCTAGATGAATTATTGCAGTATCTTATAAAAGCAGATCATGTTTCAGCACCTGAACGTTTGGGAAGCAAAAAACCTGGTGGAATAATAACAAGTAAACTAGTATCACCTCTCTGGGTTAAATACTATTATGAAAAATACGGTGGAAAATACTCTGAAGATAAAGTAAGGAGAATTGTCTCAAAAAGCAGGATATGCTATGAACCGATCCCATTGACAAGTATTAGTAGATATGGTAAGAGCGTAGACATTATTAGGAAAGTCTATAAAGCTACGCATTGCAGTGCTGTTAATGAAGAACAACTAAGAATTAGATATAGGGAAATTGTCAAGGATATCAGAGAATTTCTTGAACGAATAAGTGAACTCTTATCAAAAGATTTATTGGATAGTGAGACATTCATAGATACTTTAACGAATTATTTACGATATGCATTATTGCTTGTACCAGATGATATCTATTGGACAATCTTGCCTGATACGAGTTTATCTTCTCATTTGATATTAACAGCTGCTATTGCTTATGCAATGTATAAGGGTAAAACAAATAAGATTAGGCTAGGATTGCTCGATCTAAGTGGTATTCAGGCATTTATTTCATCGCTTGGAAAAACTAAAGGTGCGCTAAGACAGATTAGGGGAAGATCTATTCTTCTCCAACTCATTATGCGTGCATCAGCGAGATATTTACTAGATAAATTGGGATTATCCTCCATAAGCCTAGTTTTGCTAAGAGGAGATAATGCTTTATTCATTCTCCTCGATCGTGAAGACACTGTAAACAAGTTTCATAAAGCAATAGCAGAAATAAATACATCACTATATGAGATCTTCCATGGCAACGTATATGTTTCAGGAGCTTTATCGGAGCCCTTTAAACCAGAATATACTATGCCGTGGAACCTCGATCATGGAACAAAGGGATTTTCTAAGGCACTTTTAGAAATTAATGAAAGAACCGGCTTAGATAAATACAGAAAACTAGGAAAAATCTCCCAGTATATTGTTCAAAAACAAAATGCTGTATTGAACAATCAATCCATACCAGAACAATGTGATATATGCCGCATTACGGCGTTGAATAATGAATTAATACATTTAAGAAACATAGACGCAAACAATAACTCTCTGTTGAAAAAATTACCATTCCTTAAAAATCTTAAGCAAGATGAAATAGAAAGAATATGTCCAGCCTGTTTACTCTCACACTTAGCGGGTTCAACTGCTGAAAATCTTGAATTCATTGTCGAAATAGAGGATCAAGAGATCACGGAGGAGCTATATAGAGAAATCACAGGTAAAACTGAGCCAAAACTATTGCCAAGCCAACTAAAAGATATTAAACTCGCGCCTCTACCCTTTCCTGGGCTTCATAGGACATATATTCTATTAAGTATTAAACCGGGAAAACCAATTAATAATCCGTATGAAGTCTGGGAAATCCTCAGAAATACATTGAGCATCATTTATGGATACTATACAGACT
>JAGHDU010000228.1 GCA_021159785.1 Staphylothermus sp.
ATATAGAACAAGCCAGAATGATACCTCTCATTTTAAAGAGGTTTGACATTTATTCAAGAATAAGAAAAACAAGAAACGCCGTCAAGGTACAAATTACTAGCAGAGAAAACGTGTCTAAATTATTGGAAATTATTAAGCCATATACTTTAATGAAGATGGGTATATGGAGTACATTATACGAAGCCTCTATAGGAAAAAGAGTCCTTACAAGGGGATCGTTGAATAGTATTCTCAACAAACTATATGATAGTGGCGTACCAGCAGATATCGATGTACCCATACTCAAGGCATTAAGGAAGGATTACTACCTAGATAAAATAGTAGATATCGAATATATCGATTATAATGGTCAAGTCTATGACCTTTATGTCCCTGGCTTACATAATTTCTTAGCTGAGGGAATAATAGTTCATAACTGTATTGATGAGATTGACAAAATGAGGGAAGAGGATAGAAGCGCTATCCATGAAGCATTAGAACAGCAGAGTTTTCATAGAGATTTCGAGATAATGCTTGCAAATGGAGAAAAGATCAAGATCGGTGAGTTCGTTGATTCATTAATGGAAAAACATAAGAACTTAGTCATTAAAGGTTTAGACACAGAAATATTGCCTGTAGAAGACTTATTCTTACAGACACTAGATCCATTAACAGGCGAGGTTATGATAACAAGAGCTGATAGAATCAGTAGGCATAAAGCACCTGATAAGTTCATTAAGATTCAGTACAGTAATGGAAGAACACTTCTTGTCACACCAGAACATCCAACTCCTATCATTAAAAAAGGAAGAATAGAGTTTATAAGAGCAGACAAAGTTACAAAGGGAACGCTTGTCCCCGGTGTTGTTAAGTATAGTTTATTTAGAGAACTCGATGAAGATACAATAATAGATCACATTATGGAGAAAATAGTGTTCGAGAAAAATAAGTTGCCATACATTTTAGCAAATAACTATGATGAGGCAAAGGAACTCCAGGATAAGCTCTTAGAGATTAATATACTAACATTTTTTGTTAAAGAAAACAATACATACAAAGTCTACCCAGCAGGTCCTCGTTCACTGAGAGACTTGTTATTTAAGTTAGAAGAGAAAGGTATTGAAATAGAAATTGATGAAATCTTCTTATCAGAAGTACTTGAAGCTCACAAATATCCAGAAACATGGTACGAAATACTATACTCCCTTGGTATTGGTGCTCTTCCACTAGAAGCTAGTTTGAATGAACTAAACATTGCAATAGGCTGTATTAATAGGGTTGAAGCAGAACTAAAAGCATTATCATCAGTACTTGAACAAAACAGTCTCTTTATAGACCTTGCTTATTTATCCCGCAAGAAAGAACTGTTAATAAGAATAAGGGACTCACTTTTAGAGCTCAGAACCCGTATAAAGGATCTAGAGGATAATCTAGGAAAGGACGTCGTGGTACACCTAGTAACAGATGTCAAGGAAACTATTAACTATGACTCAAAATGGGTATACGATATAACTATTGAGCCAACACATTTGTTTGTATCTAATGGGCTTATTCTACATAACACTGTTAGTATTGCTAAAGCAGGTATTGTTGCAAGATTAAATGCTCGTGCATCAGTGCTTGCAGCAGGCAATCCAAAATTTGGAAGATATGATCACTCACTCCCGGTGAGTAAAAACATTGAACTACCTCCACCAATTCTATCGAGATTCGACCTCATATTCATCGTAGAAGATCTTCCCAATGTTGAAAGAGACACTAGGTTGGCGACTCATATATTAAATATTCATACAGATATAGACCAAGCAAGACCATTGATCGATACAAACTTGTTAAAGAAATATATTAGCTATGCTAGGAGATACATTAAACCAAAGCTTACAGAGGATGCTAAGAAACTCCTACTAGACTTCTATGTAAATATGAGAATGTCTGGAGTCAAGAATAGTGAGGCAAGCGATAAACCGCCAGCAATCGCGATAACTCCTCGACAACTAGAAGCCCTTATCAGATTGTCGGAAGCACATGCTAAAATGGCATTAAAAACTAAGGCAACTATTGAGGATGCTGAGGAAGCTATAAGACTAATGTATACCACTCTTAGGAAAGTAGGTTATGACGTGAAATCAGAAACACTAGACATAGATCTTATAGAACTAGGTACTCCGAGAAGTAAACAAATACAAATGAAGGAGTTCACGAGATTTATAGAAAGTATTCTATCCGAAAAAGGTGAGATAACATTACAAGAACTCTTCAAATTGGCAAAAGAAAAAGGCTTTGATAAAGACTTTATAATAGAAATGATTAGAAAGCTCAAAAGAGACGGAGTAATATATGAACCACGGAGTGGAGTTATAGCCAAAATATGATTCAGAGGGGCGAAAGAACATATTTATTCTTCATCGCATAGATTGCTCTAGGCTGGAATGCTGTAGCAGGTTTTATATGTTTTTTCATGACTGTTCTTCTTCGTGTAGTACTAGTATTTTTACTTTCTTTCCATATAGTTTTGCGATCTTTTCCTGGTATTGTTTTGGCGGGTAAATGTAGTATCTGTTGCCCATTTTGATTATCTTTGCCTCGAACATGAGGACAACCATGCATATCACCCTATAGTAATTTATGTATGCAAAAACTTATAAATCTGAATACATAGAATCATAAGTGGTGAATGCTCCGATGAGGGGGAGCACTACTTATCTGGTTAAGGTGGTTCCCCGAGGAGAATACATGCTAACACTCAAAGCAAGAGGAGAACTAGTAGAAGGTTCTCTAGAGGAGCTACGTGAAGAACTATACATTACTCGCAGAGCTACACAATACGTCATAGATGCTCTATGGGACCTAGACAAGCTACTGACGATAAACCAAGCACATCAAGTGTTCTACAAGATACAAGGGAGAAAGGATTCAGAGTACACCAAGCAAAACAGATATACAAATATGCGTTATCAGTCGTTAAATCAGCTAAGAAAAATGATGGAAAGAAGCCAGTTTTAAAGAAGCTTTCCGCCAGAGTAGATAAGTACGATGCCAAGGTTGATTTAGAGAATCAACTTGTTATTCTGAAGCTTAGAAACAAGGAGTTTGTAATCAAACTACAACACAACAAAGACTATATCAAGAATTTTGTTGGTATGAAGTGGTACGAAGTAATCATAAGCATTGATGAACAGGGAAGAGTGTGGATATCAATACCTTTTAGATGGGAGTATAACCCATACAAGCCGAAAAACATGATTTCCCTAGACATAAATCTGAGGAAAATAGTAGTCTACAATGGTAGACGAGTTAGAAGGATAAACACTAGGGTTTGATTCTTCTAAGAAGTCATCCAGTCTAGCCGATAAGCTGTCAAGATTTGCATACCGTAAACTGCAACACGCAATAATAACTAAGGCAATAGAATACAACGTACCAATAATACTCGTTAATCCCAGAGGAACATCAACCATCTGTCCAAGATGTGGAGCTAAACTGGTTTACAATCATAGACTAGCATTATGCCCCAAACGTGGATTCATAGGTGATAGGGATGCTGTTGGAGCCATGAATATCTATCTTTGTGCCCTAAGGAGTATGTGGGGGGAGCCCTGGGTCCTCCCTGAATGCTCCCGCAATGAACGATGAAACCCGAGGAAGCGGGAGAACCAAGAGTGAGCCTATGACAATTTCATATACAAACATATAAAGAGGCGAACCCTCATCACACGATAAATATTAATAAGGCTTAGAACTTCATAAAGCTTAAAGGAGTGACTGTTTCAATGGTGAAGGAGATGGCGGAGGAAACACCACAATATGTTGTTAGGGTTGGTGAAAAAGAAATAGTTATTGATGAAAAAACACTTGAAATAATCCGAGAATACCTACACAGACCAATGAGCTTAGATGAATTAGCCGAAAAACTAGGCTTAGAGAGTTGGGAAGAAGCATATGAGTTTATCAAAAAAGTGCCTGCCTGGATCATTTGGACTCCTCCATCATTATGGAAGTATAGAGCAGGATGGATCAAACGCAGGGAAGAAGCAAAAGAATAAGACGAAATATTTAAATCCTCACATATTCTTTACTTGCTCTAAATTCATATTTTACATGAAGTATTTGTACGTATAAATACAGATCTTTTACCTACAAAATGGGACACAATTTAATTAAAAATTCAATGCATATTTTCCAAAAAGGTTATTCATTAATGAGTTTTCTCTAGAATAGTGTCTATCCTCTATTGAAACGAATTGATGTTAAATAAATGATATGGGGCCGCCGGGATTTGAACCCGGGATCACCGGCGTTCTGTGACACCAGGCCCGGCTAGGCGGGGTGTCCCCCCAGGCCGGCATCCTAGCCAGGCTAGACTACGGCCCCATCTAGCCTTCAAAAGTATAGTAA
>JAGHDU010000182.1 GCA_021159785.1 Staphylothermus sp.
GATCCAGGAAGATACAAACTTGCTGGTGCTGAAACAGTTTTTGTATCAAGCCCGGAAATTTCAGTTATCTATTCGGAACCATTTACCGGATTAAAAGAAATAATTACATCAATGAAGTATTATCCATTAATAATAGCCGAAGGCTTCAGCGGATCCCATGTTGGGAAAGCAATAGCTATAATAAATGATCCAGATGAAATCAATGAGTTGATCAAAATAGAGAAAGGGCTATGGATAATAGTCAGCAATGATCTAGATATAGTAGAGAAATCTAAAAGTATAGGGTTTAACGCCTTCTTAATGGATGAAACAGAAATGATAGCTAATGAAATATACAAAGATGCAGTAAGACTAATTGCATCTAAGTTTAGTGGTGACCCAGAGGTTTGCGGTGTTGGTTCGTGGGTAGAGCTAGCTGAAAAAATACTACATGGGTTATTACAGCCATACGAATGTCCATTTGCGTATCCACTCAAAATATTTGTTGATGATAAACCTATTGAACTCGATAAGAAGACTCTTAGACTAATTGCAGGTTTGATTGAGGGATTTGTCTCGGGATTAATTGAAACATCTGTTAAACCCAAGAAAATAAAGATTGTATTTGACTTAACTAAAGAAAGGAATAAGTGATAATTTGTATATTTATGGCATTATTTTAAGCAACATACCTTCTACTATTAGCGGTGTATATTTTGAGGCTAGATTAACTGCTTCCTGTAGTCTTACCGCGCTATTACTATAGATGGTTATTAGCGGGTCTCCCTTGTTAACACGATAACCCACTTTAGCGTGGAGATATACCCCTGCTCCTTTATCAAATGGTGCTCCGGCAGCTCTTGCAATAGTTGTTATAGCGGCATTATCTATGTATGTTACAGCTCCTTCTATGGGAGATTCTATTGTATATGAATGTTTACCGACTGGTATTTCATCAGGCTTGATATTGGGATTTCCTCCTTGTGCTTCGATAATTTGCTTGAATTTCTCATATGTTCTTCCACTAGTGAATATTTCTTTTGCTACCTCATATCCTCTTCCTGGCGGTACTTTTCCACTTAATTCAAATACAAGTCCTGCTATTGTTAATGCTTTATCTACTAAGCTCTTCTTTCCTTTTTTATTAATCATAGCTTCAAGTGCTTCTTTAGCTTCTAGAGCAGGTCCTGCTGTTGCTCCTATTGGTTGTCCGCCAAAAGTTAATGCAACTTTTATTCCCATTCCGAGCCTTGCAGCTTGTCTAATGAAAATACCTGCTAGTTGATCTGCTTCTTCGACTTTCTTGACTTTTGCTTTCCTACCAACAGGTATATCAATTACTAGATTATCGACACCCATAGCAGCCTTCTTTGCCAAAATGCTTGCAACCATTTGGTGCCATGGATCGATACTTATTTTTCTCTCGATATTAACGAAAATATCATCTGCTGGCGCTAGGTTTAGTCGGCCTCCCCAAGCTAGTGTTGCTCTTACCCTTCTAGCTATTTCCTTGATCTCATCGGCTGTAAGGTCTACACGTGCAAGTACTTCCATAGTATCAGCTGTACCCGCAGGACTTGTTATTGCCCTACTACTTGTTTTAGGGATAAGTAATCCAGCTGCAGCTACTGTTGGAACAGCTATTAATGCTACCTTACTGTTACCAGGGACACCGCCAATACTATGTTCATCATATACTGTATCCTCAAACACTAACTTACTACCAGACTCAACCATAGCTCTGATAAGAGAATGTAATTCATCCTCACTCAATTCATAGTATAATTGACTTGTCAAGAAAGCAGCTATTTCTGCTTCTCCATAAGCACCGTCAACTATATCTTTAATCAACTTAAACATTTCATCTTGACTGATCCTTTCGCCATGGAGTCTTTTCTGTAAAACATAAAAACTAGGTGGTACTGGGAAGGGTCTAATGCCTACTAAGTCTTCCTTGGGTAATTTAAGATGCCAAACAATGTCTTTCGATACAAGAATATTGCCTGGTTCCACCATTGTTCTTGTAATAGCTACTGTTGCACTCCTACTTCGATCACCTTTAGTCAACTTTACTTTAGATGTGGGTCCGAGTCCTAGTTCTTGTGCATCCTTTTCATGCATTATGATTAATGAATGCCCAATATCAATGTCTATTTCCTTTGTTTTGAAATGTCTCGATTCTATATGTTCACCCATATCATCACCCTGCATAGATACTATTTGTTTACGTAAATACTCTATACCCACAAAATGGGGCAAGAACTATTTTTATTTAGAAGTGGGGTAAAATAGTTTTCTATACATCATAGAATTGAGCTTCCACGGAGAACAAACGTAAGTAATAATCAGAATAGTTCAAAACATAAAAGGTTCTCCCAACAATCTATTCAAGATCGTTTTTATGAGAAACCTTCTATCAATAACTCCTCTGATAACTCCTTTTTCGTCAATTAAGATAACTGCTGGTACATTAAGACTCCTCATCATACGTATAAGGTCATTAATCTTTTGATCCAACCTTATGGTCGGGGGTCTCTTCTCCATTAAATCCTCCACTGGAATATCTAGTGATTTCTCAATGGGAATACTTATTTGCGACAGAGAAAAAGATGCAAGAATACTCCTAGGTCTAGGCCTTCTCTGAAAAGTAGAAAGTATGTGATGGTCAGTAATGTATCCTATTGGTTTACGTTCTTCATCAATAATAACTATAATTGATGGGTGCCCTGTAGCCAATGCTTTTAATACATTGTAAAGCTTTGTCCCCTTCCTAACAGTAACGTACGCAGTAGGCGACGGTCTATATTTCTTTATAAAATCCTCTATACTCATATCTAGAATTTCCTTCACAGCATCAGCTTGAATAATGTCTTTTCTACGTGTTTTCTTCGTTTCCTCCAGGATACTCATACAAAATCAACCTAGGAAATTCTGAAAAATCCAA
>JAGHDU010000074.1 GCA_021159785.1 Staphylothermus sp.
ATGTATTATTTTATTGTACCAAAAACCTTATTGAAGCATATCCCACTACAGCTGTTTTATCTCCTGAAACGTCTCCGCTTGTAGCATACGCTAATAGCTCGGCTTTCTCGTTCCCTTTTCCAATTAGTTTCGAATATTCCATTAGTGTCATTATTCCTCCTGGTCCGCATACTGTGATATGTTCATCTAGAAGTACTTTGTAGAACCCAGTAATATCGAAAGATAGTATTTTCCCAACTGCCTTTTTGTCTTTTTGAACAGTTATTTCGTGTGAGTCGTAGTGATTGAAATCACTGCTGGCTATTATTATTACGTCTCTTTTTGTGCTTGTAATTGACTCAAATATTGCTTTAGCGAGATCTTCAGCTACCTCAGGTGTATGTAGTCCTATACTAATGGGTACTATTCGAACTCCGTCGCCGAAAAGATATTGAATAAATGGTAGTTGTACTTCTATTGAGTGTTCTTCTATGTGTGCATAAATATCTAGTTCTCCTATGCTACTATTGTTAGCTATATCTCTGGCAAGTTCCGAATCTACTTCGAGCTTACCTAAAGGAGTAATCCATGTTCCGGCAGGGTATATTGATACTAATGCTCCCCTACCTGTATGGTTTGTTCCGAGTAATATTATTGTTTCAGGTTTTCCATCTAGTGCTAGGTTGTAGTATGTATGTGCGGCTATTGGCCCGCTATAAATATAGCCTGCATGAGGAGCAATATAGCCTAATGTTTCTCTTCTCCTCCTCTCAGAAACAACTGGTAATTTTCCAGGGCCGAGACTGTGTTTAAAGGACCACTCAATAGTTTTAATAAGTTCTTCTGGTTCTGATGGGTAAAAATATCCTGCTACAACTGGGTATCTTGTATGAGGTGTGATTTCCAAATAGTTCTTCACCTCTGAAGACGTACCTCAAATTCTGTGGGCGGTTCTGGTAAATCTCCGTCGGGTGGAATTGTTCCTTTCTCTCTAAGTATTTGTCTAGCTAGTAACCAATATATTAGTGCTAAGCTTTTTCTACCCTTGTTGTTTGCTGGTATGATTAAGTCTATATACTCTGTCCTATTGTCAGTATCAGCTAGTGACACTATGGGGATACCGATCTCGGCAGCTTCTTTTAATGCTTGAGAGTCAGTCCTAGGATCAGTTAAGAGTACCACGTCTGGTTCAAAATACCATTTAAGGCTTGGATTTGTAAATGTTCCAGGCAGAAATCTTCCTATGAAGGGTTTACAGTTTACATAGCTACAGAACTTTAATACTGGTTTTTGACCATATTGTCTAGCAGATACTACTGCTATTTTCTCTGGTTCGTGTCTTGCTAAGAATTTTGCGGCGATTCTTATTCTTTCATCGATTTTTCTTATGTCTAGGATGTAAAGTCCATCATTACGTACTCTATAAACGAATGGTTCCATGAATTTTGTACATATGTGGGTTCCTATGTGTACACCTGCAGCTAGGTATTTGTCTAGTGTTATTAGTAATTCCACTACTGGTTTTGTTTTGGATTGCTCCTCTTGAGGGCTTTGTTTAGGTTTTTCTTCTGACAAGTAAAATCCCTCCTACTCGGTTTTTATGAGACTTTAGGGAAATTTAATACTTCACATGAAATCTCTACATGGGAGAGAAACATTCTTCTACAACAATATCTCTTAACTCCTAAATCATCTAGTACTTTTCCTGGGTTTTCTCCAGCTTCTACTCTTTTCTTAAATTCCTCCCATAAATGTCCTATAGGAGCGCCACATGTAAAACATCTTACAGGGATCATCAATTCTTAATAACCTCCATAATCACCTATAGCTTTTCTGCCATCGTCTTCTTGCGCTGTATCTACCCCATTTCTCTGGCTCTGTTCTTCTAGGGTCTCCGCTTAACATATATCTATCGTATTCTGTTAATATCTTCTTTAATTCGGGGTTATTATTTGCGTATTCTAGCAAGCCTCTGGCAATGGTCATTCTCACAGCGTCGGCTTGACTCATATATCCTCCTCCTCTCACATTTACATATATATCCACTTGTTTCCAGAGGTCGCCTACTGTTACTAGTGGTTCATACATTTTGAGTCTGGCAAGTTCGATGGGCCATATTTCTAGTGGTACTCCGTTTATCCATACTCTTCCCTGACCTGGCTTTATTACTGCTCTTGCAATACTTGTTTTCCTTTTACCTGTTGCAATAACTATTTTACCCTGCACACTCATTGCACTACACCTTTCCATCCTAGTTCCTTAGCTACTTCTCCTAGAGTTATATATTTTCCTTTTAACCTGCTTATATCAGCTTCTTCAAACCTAATAAATTCCTTGTCCTGGAGCTCTGGTGGTATGCCATTATAGACCCTTAATCTCTTGTAAGCAGTTCTTCCTCTAGGCTTCTCTATTGGGAGCATT
This sequence comes from Staphylothermus sp., assembly GCA_021159785.1. Classification (GTDB taxonomy): domain Archaea; phylum Thermoproteota; class Thermoprotei_A; order Sulfolobales; family Desulfurococcaceae; genus JAGHDU01. The sequence continues at coordinate 2,401 of JAGHDU010000074.1, forward strand.
CCTCTAACTGTTCTTTTCAATATATTGTGTGGTGATTTTGGTCTTCTAATACCAGTTTTGTATGGGTTATAGTGTGTCTTTACTCTCTCTAATAACTTATATCCCTGTATAACTCTAAGTCTCTCACCACTGACTATAGCCTTTTCAGCGTTAACCACTATTACACGATAGCCCTCGAGTAGTTTCTTAGCAATTATGCTTGCTAATCTTCCTAGGATCTGATTCGTTGCATCTACATAAAGAGTCTTAGGTTCACTCATATTACTCACCCTATTATCTTTACATTACTTCCTTTGGGGTTCTCTCTAGCCAATTCTAAGATTGATAACACTTTACCTCCAGAAGCTTTTATTTTTTCTATAGCTGTTTTTGAAAATGCAGCAGCTGCAACAGTTACCGGGTGGTCTAAAGTTCCAGCTCCGAGAACTTTACCTGGTACAACTACTACGTCTCCTTCCTTAGTGTATCTATTAATTCTGCTAACATTCACTGCTCTACGTTGTCTCCTTGGTTTTTCTAATTCTTCAGCTATAGCTCTCCATATGGGTGCTTTGTACTGATTAGATAGCTTGTAAAGCTCCCTGATAGTCTTTCTCAATACTATGTTTGTGGGGCCTGTTTTCCTCATTTAACAACACCTTCTTTCTTTAAACTTTCCATGAAATCATCTATTTTATTCTCAAGTATTTTTATAGCTTCCAATAATATTTTCTTGGGGGGTAATGCTCCTGTGGATTCTATTGTTAAAACATATTCATTTTCTTTCCAATTTATTTTTATAGCGTTATAGGGACAAGCTTCTTCACAAATTCTACAAAGGGAACAATCAAGTATTTTGTCTTGTTTTATAGCGAGTTTTCCGTTTTTGAGCTCAAAAATGTCTTTGGGGCACACCTCTATACATTTTTTGCATTCTTCTCCTTTACATATTTCTTCTCTTACGTGTATTAGTGGGACATATTTATGAGCTGCTACTGAGACTGGGCTCCATTTAGCATGTTCTTTTCCTCGTCCAAGCCTTGCATATGCTTCTAGTCTTATTTCCTGGTTATTTGCTAAAAGCACAATTGGGATTTTATCATAGACGGGTCTTACATCGGGGTCTGAGGATTTCAAGTCTCCACTATAAAGTGTCACCAGACCTTCTTCACTTCCCTTTCCTTCTAAATCTAGTTTTACGAAACAGTCTTCAGTAAATAATCCTCTGTCTGCGGCTTCTCTACATTCTTCTGGTAATTTGTATTTCTCTAGTGCTTTTTCACTAGTTAAAGGAACCAATCCTAGTCTATGTGCGATGTATTCGTCATAGAAAACGCTACTGTTCATGGTAAACACTACGGAGTCTATGGCCATTGTTGGAACTTCAGCTATCATGACTCTACGTATTGAGTTAAGTACATGTAATGGGATATCCTTTATGTATAAGCGGAGTTTTAGAGGGGTTTTTTCTAAAACGTTTATCTCCAATATATGGATACCTCCATTTAAAATAATTATGTGGTTTTAGACTCTTCTTCCTCTCCTACCGCCTGGGCGTCTTGTCGTATCGTGTGGTATTGGTGTCACGTCCTCTATTCTTCCAATAATAAAACCAGCTCTAGCAAGTGCTCTTATAGCGGCTTGTGCACCGGGTCCCGGTGTTTTTGGTCCGTGGCCTCCTGGTGCTCGTACCTTTATGTGTAGGGCCATGATTCCTTTATCCATTGCTTCATTTGCTGCTCTACTTGCTGCAAGCATAGCGGCATAGGGGCTTGGTTTTTCTCTATCTGCTTTTACTACCATGCCCCCGCTCCATCTACTAACTGTTTCTGCACCAGTAAGGTCTGTTATATGAACTATGGTATTGTTTAAGCTGCTGTAGATACGAGCTACTCCCCATTTAAGTTCTCTACCCATGAATGCCATACACGTTCACCTTAGCTACTTGTTTCTTCTTGGAGTTTCTTGAATGGACTTGTGGGGGCATAATCAATTAATTCTTCTTCTTCACGAGATACAATATATCCAGGGGATGTAACTCTTCTACCACCTATGGCGATATGACCATGGACTATTAATTGTCTTGCTTGATAAATTGTTCGTGCAAGACCTTTCTTGTAAACTATGGTTTGTAGTCTTCTCTCAAGAAGATCCTCTACTGTTAGGCTGAGTACATCTTCTAGAGTAGCATTTTCTGGTAGTAACCCCATTCTATATAGTTTCCTTAGTAGTGCTTTCTCTGCTTTTTCACGTATTTCTTTTGGTGCAGCTAACAATGAGCGTGCTTGATGCCTGAATTTCCTGATTATTGTTTGAGCTCTCCATAGCTCACGCTTGTTTCTTAATCCATATGTACCTACAAGCTTAAGCTCTTGGATTAGGACTTCTTTTCTCCACGGATGTTTTGGTCCTTCCCATTTCTTTCCGGGTTTCTTTGGGTCACCCATACTTATCCACCCATATTATTTTTATTTCCTCTTCTTCCTTACACCCACAGTCAATCCTAATCTTCCAGTTGTACGTGTACGTTGTCCTCTTACCTTTAATCCTAGTGCATGACGTATACCGCGCCAGCTCTTAATTCTCTTTTCTCTTTCAATATCTTGTTTTACGTAGTATATTAGTTCTGCACCAATTAAGTGCATATCCTTTCCTGTAGTATAGTCTTTTTGCCTATTTAGAACCCATCTGGGTATACCGTAGTTTAAGGGGTTTGCTAGTAGGTCTTCTATTTTCTTAACCTCTTCCTCTGTTAAGTAACCAATTCTCATTTCTGGGTCTATTCCAAGCCTTCTACATATACCGTATGCTAGATTTACTCCAACACCTTTGATCTCTGCTAATCCATAAACAGTTTTCAAGCTACCATCAATATCTGTGCCAGCTATACGTACAATGTACTTAAACGTTCTGCTAGAGCTCAAAACTATAGCATCACCCTTTGTGTTCTCTGTGAGCAAATTATTTACTCCTCTACCAATACGATAAAAATTTCCTATTATAAGTTTATCTCATAATAAACAATATAATGGATCAGAAGGGGCGAAAGGCGTCATCTCCGTATGGATCATTTCCCTAAAGCGCGTCATCATCTCGTCGTACGTAATAAATGATTTTAAT
>JAGHDU010000157.1 GCA_021159785.1 Staphylothermus sp.
GCTCTACACTAGCCTAGATGCCTTCTATTACTTCAACGAATCAGCGACAGCAAAGAATACCTCACCATTCGTAGCAACGTTGACAGAAGAAGCAGTTAAAAACATTAAGGCGTGGTTACCAAAAGCATTTGATAACCCACAAGACCTAGAAGCAAGGTACCGGCTACTCTACGCCTCAATGCTAGCAGGAATAGACATAGACGCAGCTGCAACCCACATAATACACGCAATAGAACACGCAATAAGCGGACTAAAACCCGAAATACCACACGGAGCAGGACTAGCAATACTAGGACCAAGATCAATATACCACACCCACAAAGTAGCACCACAAGAATCAGCACGAGTACTAAGACAAATAGACCCAACAATAAAACCAGTCCCAGAAGACGCCGAGAAAGCAGAGAATACAATAAGAGAATGACAAAGAAACCTAGGATTCGAAAAAACCTTGAGCGACTACGGATTCACAGAAAAAGACATACCAGAAATAACAAAAATGGTACTCAAACACCTAAAATACATGACAAAACAAACACCATTCCCACCAAACGAAGAAACAATAAAAGACATACTACTACATAGCCTCTAGAACAGCTTATTTTGCTGTTATAATCCATATATGAGTTAAAATTTTTACTGACTATGTTCATATTGCCCAAAGATTTTTATGCAAGATAACATGAAATAAAAACTGTGTATTGCATATAGTGGATGTGTGCAATATACAATCTATGAAAAATTCTGAAAACATTACTTCTTGTGTTCATTGAAGATTTTGCAAAATCAGTGTGTTAAGATTACACCAATGGCTAATTATTCGGTGTTTTTATATCTTAAGGTGCATTATAATATTATATGAAGTGAAAAAGAAATGGATCCGTCAGTTAAAGGTATATATTCTAAAATAGTTAGTGATGTTGCGGAATCACTGGTATGTACAATTCTATATAACTTATGTAATAGTATTAATATTAAACGCATAGGTAAGAACCACAAACATTATCTCCTTATTCAAAACGTTAAAAGTATACCTGAAAAATATCGCATGGTTATACGTAGAGACTCGTATGTAGAAGTAAAAGCAAGGGGAAATCCATTACAGTGGATTAAACAAGGAGTACCACCTGAGAAGGGAAAATTTTATGAGAAAATGAATAATGCCTTAAAAGAGGGGCGCGATTATATATTGGCTTATCTTTTTTATGACCTTGATATAAACGAATCCAAACTGTGGTTTAAGCTCATAATGTTTAATGCTGAAATGGTTGATGACAACTGGTTCATAATAACAACATGGCCGGAACCTAGATCTAAAGAAAAGAAAATTGAACAATTAAGCATAGAGAAAATACCCTCGCTAAAACCACCGCACGCTATAGTCTTTGAAACACGATCACCTTTTATCTACTCTAAATAAGTCGATAGATATTAACATAATATTATATAAGATATATATGGTGGAAAATGAACGAGAAAAACATCCATGAAACTTCTAGTGTCGAAGAACTTAAGAAAGTATCTCGTATGATGGACTTTGTATTGTACCTCATAAGATCAATTAATGAACATATTGCTAGGCTTTGTGATAATCTGGAATCTCTCCCTGCTGAGTTTACTACGCCGGGCGTAGCTATAGTTGTAAACGATGTAATGGATTCTATGAAGGTATCGATTGATTTAATAACAAAATTAATGCCTTCAAGCAAGATATGTAATAAGGAAAAGTATCGTGAATTTTGGTATTTACATTCAGCTCTAATATTCTACCATTATGATGCCATGATGTTAGTTAGACATTCGTTGCTTTCAGCTTTTACCGGTTACTACAGTGTAGCATCTACTGAACTTCGCAATGCAATGGAGAGCATTGTTAGAGGTATGATATTTGATCTATTAGCTATTCCTGAATACCGAAGAAATGCTAAAGAACTAAAAAAGATTAAAGGATTTAGAAATGCAGGTAGCTTTTCCGAATTACTAGATATCCTTGAGAGAAGGCTGGGTAATAAAAGACCCGAAACCTCGGTAGAGATCTTTGATATAATAGATGAAGAATTGAAAGATTTTAATCCTGAGGCCACGTTCATAAAATTACTTTTACAATTAAAGGAATGGGACATAATTGATAGTGAGTTACTTAGAGACTTGGATTCCTATTATGTAAAACTCTCTGAATTAGCTCATCGCGTACATCCTAAGTTCTCTGAGGTTGGTATACGGGCTGAGGCTCAAAGGGATTGGCTTGATCTTGAGCCTGTCCCCGAAGAAATTCTTATCTATCTTTACAATTTTATAGAGCTTAATGGATTATTTACATATTTGGTTTTGAAAGTATTTAGTATAGACTTAATACGCGAAGAATTTAGAAAATGTATTGATTTTACCGAATTAGAACAGGATTTAGATTCAGTTATAAAACTAGCAAATAGTTATTCTTCTTGGAAGAGAGTAAAGGATTTATTAGAACAGCTGGAGATCAATAAGAATGTTTCCTACAGTACATGAATCATTTAATCGTTTCCTGATGGAAGACCATAAAAAGAAATTCATTGTTGCCTCAAATATATAATATGATTGATCGCTCAAGTTTATGCAGGATTTCAAGGACTTATACTCAAAGTCATGCCTTCAAATAAGATTAGTTCCTCGATTTACTAGACTCTATAGTCTAAAGAGAACATAGTACATAGTGATTAATATATGATACAAAATTCTATTAAACAGTAATCCTTCATCAAGACTTCTTATAGATATTGCTCTCGAGGACTAATAATATACTTATTTTAGCCGAACTATTAATTCAATATTATAAAAATTATATTGAATGTTAAATAACTTGTATATATATGTTTGTTTTTAAATCTATACTTGGGGCAGATTTTATGGTAGGTTGTACGGTGTCCGAGAAGTCACTTGAAATGAATGTTTCTGAAAACTTAGTTAATATCGTTAGGCGTAGTTATCCTAAGGCGTATGTATATGGTTATAATACAAGAATCGAAGCCATACATGGACTTGACTGCTCAATTAACATACCTAGACATTATAGAATCACTAGTTTTCAATTCAAAAAGCCTAACTCACGAACCAATAACAATTATAGCTTTGTTTTTAATATTAATCTACAACATTTAAAGATAATAGCGTTGGCCATAGTTATTAAAGAGGAATTAAATAAAGATCCTCATATATACTATGCTCTTCCATGTATATGTAGGTCTAATGATATGGAAACGGTGTCACCAAGATTTATAACTAGGACTTTATTTATACCTGTACTGGATCTAAAGCAATATGCTGATATAAGTAGACACACGATAGTAGTTAATTTTAATACAAAAACATATACTGTTGGAAGCCTGAAACATGGAAAGGGTAAGGCATTGACTTATGACGAGATATGGGAAAGGATAAAGGAAAGTGCAGAGAAGAACAATATACCAACGGGTGATGAACTAAGAAAACTTAAGGTTACTTTTAAAAAGCTAGAAAGAGCATTGATCGATAACAACATACCTATGGATTCAATTAATGAGCTTATCAAGAAGCTAAGCAAATACAAGAAACATGTAACAAAAACATACTTAATGGCACTAGCCCTATAGCTTAATGTTAGCATTTTGAAATTTTAGTCAAATGTCTGATCATACTGATCATAAAATTGATTAGATTGTTTCGTGGAATAGTATATTAGTATATTAGTTGGAATCTCGATGCTTTGTATAATATCCTTCAAGCTAGCTAATCTGAACGATACCCTAATATGGATTATGGATTTATGAATGTAGTTATTTAGGTATTAATGTTTTTATCAATTCATTAATTATTATATCCGCGTACTTCATACCGTCTTACTAGTTCTCTTAGCAACTGAAAGATATTACGTCCAAAGTGATCCGCGTACTTTTTAGCTAATTCTTCTGCTTTTTCTTTTGTAAGTCTTTTGTTTCTTGAATGTAACAATGCTGCTCTAATCTCGTTTACTTTGTATCCTTCATAATTGCACTCAAGTTTATAATCTTTGCATATACTACTAACCCATGCTTCTATATGGTAATGATATATATTTTTACCGAGTATTTCGAAGGCTATATAATAATTTATAAATCTATTTATGGGATCATTTTCGGCCAATGCCCTACTCCAGAATTTAATGGCTCTCCCGATGTTCTCTTTAGTACAGCTATCTAAATGTTCCCAAATACCGATAAATTGATTAATTTCTTTCTGAATATTCGACTTAGATTCGATCATTTGAGTTTTAAGTTTTATTTGTACATTAATAAAACTAGTTATACTAATTCTATTATTTTCTTCGCATACGATGGTATAGGATATAGA
>JAGHDU010000145.1 GCA_021159785.1 Staphylothermus sp.
GCAATGACTAATAGAGAAGGTGGACCAATAGCCCTAGCAGCATCATTAACAGGTTATATCTACCATGCAGGACTACAAGTTATGGATAATAGAGTTGTACAGAAAGAAATAGTATTAGATAATAATATTGGAGAAGAACTATATGGTGCACTAGGTTTATGGATAGGTGAGAATGTAACAGGAATACCATTAATCAGAAACCACAGATTCAGTTTATACGATGCCAAGATAGTCTTAGCAGCATCTGCAGCCAGTGGGAGCCATGGACTCATAGTTCTCGAAGGTATTACTCCATATAATACATATAAAATCGCCGACAAATTCGAAAAGATCAGTATAGACACAGTTGATCTGAAGGAATATAGGGGAACACCTCCTTCAGAAAATGAAGAAGTATTATTCTACGTTGGATGTCCACACCTACATCCTTCGGAGTTTCTACTCATTTATAAGTATATAGAAAAACATGAACGTATAAGGAAATATGACTTCCTACTAACCATACCACGTATCTATACAGAGATCTTCCATTATGAAATAGAGGTTCTTCGAAGAAAGGGTGTTGATGTAGCCATAGGCACGTGTCCAATAGTGTCTATACTATCTAAGAAATACGATAAAGTAGTAACCAATAGTGGTAAAGCGGCTTTCTACTTCAAGAAAATACATGGATTAGAACCCTATATAACATCTCTAAAAGAAATAATGGAGATGATTACTCGTTGAAACATAAAATAGGAATTAAAATAATTGTTGATGGGGATTGTGAGGCGCAGCCCTTCTTAATTGATAGGTACATTAGTTTCTTTGGTGAAGTTGACCCAGTTAAGGGAATAGTAAAGCCTGAAAACACCTATATTGGTGATAAAGCAGTTATTTTCAGAGGAAGTCGTGGCTCTACTGTTGGTTCCTACATAATTTATGCTTTAAAATACTATGGTCATAAACCATCTTGTTTTATTGTTAAAGAAGCTGAACCCATACTTATAGCTGGATGCGTATTAGCTGACATACCACTTTTCGTTGTTGAAAACTATGATTATTTAACTCAGATCGTTTCTAGTATTAAGAGTGGTGTAATAAAACATGACGGTGGAGGAAAATACATCGAAATCGAGGAAATATGGTGGCTTCTTTCTTGTATTAGAAGGCCTAGATGGTGCTGGTAAGACAAGCATTGCCGAGAAACTAATAGACTTCCTCAACGAGAAGGGATACGAAGCAGTATATACATATGAACCATACGATACAAAATATGTTGAAGCACTCAAGAAACATTATAACGAATATAGAGACGCGTTTCTAGATGCATTAACATATGCGGCAGACAGAATCGTGCATGTTAAGTCAGTAGTGTTACCTTATCTTCAGAAAGGCTACGTAGTAGTATGTGATAGATACTACTATAGTAGCGCTGCTTATCAAGGCGCTCAAGGCGCTCCACTTGAATGGGTTCTAGAGATCAACAAGTATGCGCCAGAACCAGATCTAGCTATTTATCTTGATGTAGAACCAGAAATTGGTATCTCTAGGAGAATGGGTAAGGAAACTAGATTCCCAGAATATGAAAAACTTGATTTTCTCATTAAAGTCAGAGAGAATTATCTATTGATGGTTAAGAAAGGATTATTGAAAATGATTGATGCGAATAGAGATTTTGAACAAGTATACCTAGATGTTGAGAAACTAATACTTGAATACCTACCATAGAGTAATGCTACTTAATCTCGCTTTCTTTTATAATCTTCTTTATGCGCCTAACTCTTTCAAGAGCATCGAGCCAAGTAATAAGTTCTGTAGGTTCTGGTATTGTTTGATTCATAAGATCGTTTAAAATCTCTAGAATTTTGTTCTCAACTTTATCCAATGTGTTCTTTATTGTTAGCTTCTCAGTTACCTCTTCTGCTTCTTCTTCTGTCTTAACCATATAGACTTTTCCATGTACTGGACATACTATTTCACCACTAGTCAATCTAAACAAAGGCAAATTACATCCTTTCACAGGGCATGTCTCAGCAAGCATTGTTGCTCCAAGTTTGAGTAGTTCAGCCATTTTCTTAACTGGGTCTTTCTTATTCATTGTATCTATTCCTCGCAATTACTTGGTTTTGTCAGACTATTATTTTATAAGATAGGTTAATAATAATTTACAATACGTTAGAACTTTTATGAATAAGTACTTGATACGGGGGTTGGTGAACATGGGTGTACGTGTAATGGATAATGAGACAAAGATTAGGACAGCTATGTATATGTTGATGTCGATTATAAATGACACAGCTGTCCCTAGAAACATTAGGAGAGCAGCAACTGAGGCATTAAATCAGTTACGGAACCCTAAACTAACACCTGGTGTTAGAGCAGCTAATGCAATCAGCATACTTGACTCAATTAGTCAAGACCCCAACATGCCAATCAATACTAGGACAAAGATATGGCAAGTAATAGCAATACTTGAAACAGTACGTGACTAGGCAAAACATTTTCTTTTATCAATCATTTATTCTTAATATATGGTGATAAATGGTTTTGGCAAATGTAAGAATAAGAGGTATAGCAGCAACATCCATTACAAAGATCTTATTGGATAAAGGACATAGAATAGTCCAAGCAAGTAATATCATAAGAGAAAGATTTGGATTAGAACAAGATACATCACCTGCAGAAGTAACTGTCAAAGATGCTGATGTAGACGAGCTACTTATCATAGGATTCCATAATCCAGCCAAGAAGGTTACAAAAGACCTCGTAGATACACTAAAATACTTATTCACGTGGGTATCACCCGTAGGACTTCACAGTATACATGTAGGTATTGTTAGAGAGAAAAAAGACAACACATGCATCGTAGAGATAGACAACGGGCTTAAAGGGATCCTCAGAGACTGCAACCTTGAGCCCAGTAAAAGAGTAGTAGTAAGTGTTGTAAAAGCACCTATAAAACCAGGCGAGCCTCTTTTCCTCTCCAGAAGTATAAGAGTTATTGGAAAATATATTGCATTACTACATGGTTCTCGGAAAATCAGCTTATCTGAGCACATAAGAGATCAATCCAAAAGAGATTACTTAGTAGCATTAGCAGCTTCAAAACTTATAGGTACAGGACTCGGTATACACTTTAGAAGCAGCAGTGCACACGCTTCTCAAGAAGATATTGAGAAAGAAATAGAAGAACTCAGAAAACAACTAGTAGAAATAATCGAGAAAACCAAAAACATAGAAGAAGCACCCATCCAATTATACGAGGGAGAATACATAGCGTTATTAGGATTAACAAGTAAAGCCAAAGAAATCCTAGACAACTACCGTGCTCAAGTCATCCCCACAGTAAAATTTCATCATTCATATAAATCCCATGGAAACACTTTAAGCGAATTAGTAGATTTCTCAGAAAACCTAATCGCCGAAGGAGTAAGTGAGGAAATAGTCAGTAATGCACTGAAGAAATACATCATAGAAAAATACAAGTCCTACCCAAGAATAAAGATAATACACAAGAAATCAGATGGAACAACACTACTCCTAACACCAGGAACATTATACAAAACATGGATTAAGAACAACCAACACTTCATAGTTATAAAAAGAATATTCAAATCAAATGGAGTATACGATGGATTCAACATAGAAAAGAAACCTGGAGACATAGACTACATGCTAGTGGTCGAGGATGAGTGGTTTATAAGCCATAACTATTACAGAGGAGAAGAATGGCTAGGAACATACATCAATATAAATACTCCTCCAGAAATACTACCTAACACCATAAAATATCATGACCTAGCAGCAGACATAGTAGTAAAAAATGATTATACAGTGGAAATTAT
>JAGHDU010000046.1 GCA_021159785.1 Staphylothermus sp.
ATATATGAGTCTTCCAGAGAAAATCCTGCTACAACAACATTATCCAGAGTTATTCGATGAGCTTAAACCTATATGGATAGATGATACACAAACACTCATAAACCATCAGGGACTCGTGTATTGGAGCAGGCTGAGCTATACACCTATGCCGATGCTCAACTATACCACTATAGGAAAAGTTCTGACAACACTTGAAGCACTGCGTGCAAGGGATAGAAAATACCTCGTGGTCAAGGGTCATGGCAGAAAAGAGCCTTGGAGAAGCCTTAGGAGCCTCATAGAATATGATCGTGGAGGAGCCATCTTAACCCCTAAGCCGGGGCTTTACTGGAATATTTGTCAAATAGACTATAACAGCTTGTACCCAACAATAATTTCTAAGTACAATATTAGTGGTGAGACAATAGATAACCCCTATTGTAACAACAACTATAGGCCAGAGGGTTCGCCTCATTTAATATGTATTGATAAGAAAGGCTTAGTATCAGAAGTTCTTGGAAAACTAGTAGAGCTAAGAACCCGTATAAAAGAAAAACGAAGAATCATAGACAAGCCCGAGTACGAGGCCAGAGAAAAAGCTCTTAAATGGATACTGGTTTCAGGTTTTGGATACCTAGGGTATAGAAACAGTTTATTTGGCTCAATAATGGCTCATGAAACAGTTACTGGTATAGCAAGAAATACTTTGGTGAAGATCAAGAAGATCCTTGAAAAACACGGTTATAGAGTCATACATGGAATAATAGACAGTATATTTGTTGAATCATGTAACTGTGAAGAAGTCCTTAAGATAGTTAATGAACATAGCTTACCAGCTAAGATAGAGGCTGAATATACATGGCTATACATACCACCAGCTAAAACAACAGGTCTTGGAACAGCAAATAGATATTATGGAAAACTCAGAAACGGAGAATTAAAGATCAAAGGAATAATGGCTGTTAGAAACAATACCCCACTCTATATTAAGGAAATACAGTTGAAAGCCTTAGAAATACTTGGTGAAGCAAAAACTCCTGAAGAGTTTAGAGAAAAACTAGTTGAAGCACACAGAGTATTCGAGAAAGCAGTAGATGATATAGTAAATAAGAGAGTTGAATCATGGAAGCTAACAATAACAGTAAATGCTAGAAGTGATTCAACGAGAAATACGCCGTGGAGGAAAGCCATGATGAAAATACCAGTAATAACTGGGAGCAACCAAATAGTGTATATTATGGGTAAGAATAGAAAACCAGAGCCCTACATGGATAATATTGAAGACTATGACATTGAATACTACATGGAACTGTTAATGAGAGCAAAACAAGAACTCCCGCCAATACAAAACCATTGAATAGTGTTGCCTTAATTCATGAATAGAACAGCATAATACTTAAAACATTTTCCTTTATTAAAGATTTAAACAATACATTGAATATCTATAAGAACAAATAACTTATTGCTAATTGATATACCCTGAGGCGTTAATGAGGTGAAATAGTATCTATGAGGGTGAAGCCTCTTTGTGTACAGTGTATAATTGATTCTAGATTTCGAGAAATAAGAGGAACAAATACTGGTGATGACGCTAAGATCTATGCTGGTATTGAGTTGCTGCGTATAGGTTTTGAGGAATTTAAAAGAGGCGGCGAACTAACTGTATTAGCCACAAGGATTTATCACAGGCTTTTGGAATCCTTCCCAGCCATTATTGAGTACTATAAGAAGGTTAAACGTGAGAGTATAGAAGAAGCTTACAGCTACTTACCCGTTATTGAGGATTATTTGGAGAAATTGAGTGGTTACGATAAATACGTTGCTGCTACAAAGATCAGTATTATTGGTAATTATTTAGATACAGGTGTTATGGAGCATAATCCTCCCTCTGTAAATGAATTATTGAATTATATTGATAGACCTCTAGCCATTGATTATACGAGGGAATTCTATGAACTAGTGAGTAACGGTGGTAAAAAGATTATATGGTTATTCGATAATGCTGGTGAAGCTATTCTCGATATACCCTTAATAAAGATTCTAAGAAATATGGGCAACAAAGTAATCGGGGTAGTAAAAGAAGATCCTGGGTTCCAAAACGATCTTACAATAAGTGATGCCCTAGAAGCTGGGCTAGATAGTTATGTAGACGAGCTATTATCCACGAGTTATCCAGGTTCTAGTATTCATTGGGACAAAATAAGTGATAATGCTAAAGCTAAGATAAAAGAAGCCGACTTAATTGTTGCAAAGGGCATGGCTCATTGGGAATACATTATAGAAATAGACCTGGGTAAACCAATTTACCACCTACTCGTCCCAAAATGCAGCGTCATAGCTGAAGCTCTCGGAGTACCTAGAGGAACACTCGTAGCCTTATTAAATATTAAATAATGTACATTAACCTAATTGCTACTCAATTAATTAACATACGTCTTTTGCGTATTCTTTTGATTTGTAAAAGATATTTTATCCTATTACACAGCATAATCTAAAGAATTAGATAGTTAATACAGTTGTTAATGGGTGATATCACTATGATTAAAGCTGTATCACTTGATGTTTATAATACTCTCATTGATCTAAGCAAATATTATACATTGATATCTGAAGAAATAGCAAGGATCACTAATAGTGATCCCAGAGTGGTTGGTGAAAAAATTGTTAGAGCTCACAAGGAAGCTTTAAAGCATCGATTATTTGGTGGTTTTAAGAGAGTCATCATTGAGTCTGCTGATATGTATGCTAAGAGTCTTGGTGTTAGAAGAGAGGATATCTATAGAGCAATTATTAGAACACTTGATAGAGATGAGATAAAGGACCTTATCTTCCCCGATGTAAAGGAAGCATTAAGAATGTTAAAGGAGAAAAACGTTTTGATCGCTACTATAGGCAATGTACTCAGCTGGCCAGGCATGGTCACAAGGTATCTTCTAGATAAGAACGGCGTATTGGAATACTTCGTTCTCACTGTGTTTATGGATGAAGTTGGATATATGAAGCCGCAAAAAGAGATCTTCCTATTTACAGCTGAACAACTGGGTATAAGCATTGATGAATTATTACATGTCGGTGATTCACCCGAGAACGATCTTGCAGGAGCTCTTCTTGCTGGAGCTAAAGCGGCGTTAATTAATAGAGGTTTAAATGTTCCTATTGCTAGGATTGGAAGAAGTGCCTTCATAATAAATGATCTTAGAAAACTAGTGGATGTTATTGACGAACTTAATAAGGATGAAGAAATAGGAAAAAAGGTTTTTACGTAGTATTAACCAAACATTGCTCTCCTTATACCTTAGAAGTACTTGTAGTATAGGTTGTCTCCAACTATTTCGTATAAATGAGTGCCTAGCTCTCCTACGTATGTTCTGGCAGCAGTTGCTCTGGTGTAAATCCAGGTTTGTGGTTCTCCATCGACTGGTGTATCGAATAGTAAGCCGTGTACTGTCTTGCCATTTGTCGCTAATGCAAATCCTACTCCTGTAACAACTGCTCCTGTATGTGATATGAATATGAGGTCTATGTTCCACTTTACAGCTGCATGTAGTTTCTCGGCTAGGACTTTATTGTGTGTACCTGTATCGTCTGTTAACTGAGTTTTTGTTCTTAGTTCTTGTGTTACTACAATATACTCAACGATTGCTCCTGGCACTGGGTTGCTCACGCTTGCTTGGTCGAGATCACCATATACTTCTACTACTCCATTGTACTTGACATCCAGTGGTGCATTCCATTCATATACCCATTCAAAACTCTTTGATGTGTCTCCTTCTAATACATCGTAGGTTAGCTTGGATACTCTGTATTCGTTAATTGTCAAGTTGTCGTAGTAGTCATTGTATTTTCTTGTAGCTGTGAATAATGCTTTGTAATAGGATGTTGCTAGGAATACTTCATCACCTACATAGATCTTTGAAGAGACTACTGATTCAAACTCCGATGTTACGGTGAAGTGTGTATATCCAGACTCTTGTGTTGTCTGTTTATCTAGAGATGGTGTTGCACTATAGTCTACTAATTCATATTTTACTGTCTCATCAGTTGTCCATAATAGTAAAGCACCGCTTATCTGCCAGTTGCCACCATATATTCCACTTAGTTCTACTGTGAGGTTATGTTCACCAACAATTAATGGTAGGGCACCCGTTAGGTCTACAAAAGTTGGTTCTTCTGCATATGCTCTTACGGATGGTAGGGGTCTCCAGAGGTATGGTGAGAATCCACCAGTGTATATTGTGTGCATTGGGTGAACAAGTGCTAATAGTTTGTCGTCAGAGTATATCTTAAGCTCTCTTACAATATCTCCATTATAATACCAGAACTCGTCATCTCCATTTCCTTTAGTGTGTAGTAATAATACGGCTCTTGTTACGTTTTGTGGTACATTTAATTCGAAGGTTTTGCTTGGTACGTTTTTCTTGAATACTTCCCTCTTCCATAATGGGATAATCACGTCTGGTAGGTTTGCTGGTTTTTCGCCTGGGTACAATAGGAGTGTAACGTTTAGTAGGAATCTGCCTGTAACACCTATGCTAGGTGCTATGACGTTGGGTAACCATATCTCGAATGTTACATTTCCTTTGAACAATGAGTAGAATAATGTAACGTCTGTTGTTACTGTCCAGTTATATCTTTGTGGAGTGCTGCCCCAGAGTATTGGTACGTCATTAGCATATATCCATAGTACTCTATCATACTGGATTGGGTTATTATAGACGGGATCATATAGTTTACCATCAACTCTTAATAATATCTTACTCCACTCACCCTCGGGTATAACTGCCCACACCGTCACTGGTTTCCATGCTGCAAATTCGCCGTTTACGAGAACATTTACCTCTACTGGCTCAGTACTTGGCACTGGAAACGGATAATCCTGCCAGCTCCAATAACCACTAGTGTCAACCACGTTTACTTCATCGTCTCCATAGGAACGGCTATAATAGAATCTAGTTGTGGGAGTAACTAATCCGTCATAGCCGTGTATCTTGATTGAAGATACTGGGAGTTTATATACGTTTTCTCCCACTGCTATACTGATTGATAGATTTGGTAAGAGTATTAATGCAGTAATGAGTATTGATATGAAAATGTATTTACTTCCCATGTATACCCCACCTCTTATGGAAACGTAGTATGATCCCACTGATAAAAAACCTTTATTCTCGGGATACCGAACACTAAAATATACATCCAGATCATTATTCGGAAATATATCAAAACTAATACTCAGAATCCTATAGACGTGCATGATGTATGAGAAGGCCTTATATTGATGGGTGGTAGAGAAAAAGAGATTAAACTATTTCTTTTCAGCCCGCTTGGGCGGTACTAGAACATAGAATGATTTCTTGCCTTTTTCTCCCCTGACTTTTTTGTAATAGAAGAATCTCTGACCACATTTCTTACATCTATAATACGTTACCTCATATACTATACCGGTATTCCTTAATGGGTATTCCCATATTTTTATCCTTTCGAGACTCCTACTTTTACAACTAGGGCAGTTGACCAAAATTGTTCAACCTCACTAGTATTTATTGATCAAAATAAGATATAAATACTTCGCGTGGATTTATGTTGATTTGACGAAGAATTTATGGTGTAAATATTTATTGATGGAGATAAATAATATTTCTAAGAGC
>JAGHDU010000187.1 GCA_021159785.1 Staphylothermus sp.
CCTTAAACCAAGAAACTCGGCAATATGCTTCGGTATAACTACAACTCTCTTCTTCCCAATCCTAGATTCCACCACCAAACCCACACGTAGTCACCTAACAAAACATAATATCTAACCAATTATTTAAAGACAAACTATGTATTTAAAACAAAACCCAAGTAACAACGTATAAATCAATTTATATAAAATTAGTTAAAGACTACTTTATTATACAAGTAGACTACCTATCAGGAACTATTTTCGAATAGTAAACTAATCGGAGATTTATAGGTGATTCTGGTCGATCATTTAACACTGAAAAATAATTAATAGTTAAAACTTCGGACATGGTAATGATATATGAAAGAACTGAAAGTTTAATTGGGTCTCTTTATTCTTGAATTGTATTAAGCTTTAAGTGTATTGGAGGATAATAAATTATGGTGATATAGTGTTTATCCTTAACCCTTATCGGTGAAACCATGAATAGAAAACGAGGTAGCATATTAGCCATTTTATTTTTTTTTGTATTGCTGATAATTGGGATTTGGGATACGATAGCATTTGCTCATTATATGGGCTCGACACTGTACAGATTGGCTGTGGTTCTGGCGCTATATCTATTTATGTCGCTAAGGTACAAATCACCGTTCCCTTGTGCTTTCAATTCTATTATTGTTGTTACATGTAGCTAAAATAGTCATAACATATGATTTCAAGTTCAACTTTCAATTCTATTTATATTGTTACATCCGTCTTATGCAAGAGTATTCGGCTTGGAGACAATATAAATAGAATTGAAAGGTTTTAGGGTCATGGTGTGGTATTTGCTTGGGGAAGTGGTATGGGAAGAATAAAGCAGAAAATTATTAAAGATTACATACGAAGCCTTGATAACAATATATGGGGTTAGAAGCTGGATTAGATTGTTTTTGTTTGTGTTGTGGGTATTGTTTTATTTTCTTTGGTGTAGTATATTTTTCTTGGTTTCTAGATATGTGTGTATTGGTTATTGGTCATAGGGGGTTTCCTTACAGGTTTCCTGAGAACTCTGTTGCTTCGTTTCTTGGTGCTCTTCTTTGAGGTGCTGATGGTGTTGAGCTTGATGTTTGGTTGAGTCGTGATGGTGTTCCTGTTGTGATTCATGATCGTAGGACTGGTCGTATCGGCTGCATTGATCTTGATGTTAAGGAATCCAGTATGGGGGATCTTAGGCGTGTGTATCTTGGTTTGGGCCAAGTTATTCCTACGCTGGAGGATGTATTAAGGGTTTTCCCTAGAGATAAGTTGCTTATTGTTGAGATTAAGGATAGAGATGTTATATATAAGGCTTACGAGTTAGTTAAATCGCATAACATGTTGGAGAATACGATATTTGTTAGTTTCGATTTCGAGGTTCTCAGAAAGATCAGAGAGTTGGATGAGAAGACGAGGATAGGTTTCAATATAGGGGATAGTGAGGCTACTACTGAGGCCTTGAAGCTCAAAGAGGCTTTAAATGCTTATAGTGTAGCATTACCAGTTACTGCACCAGCTCTCGTCGGTTGGGAAACTGTAGAGAACTACATGAAGCAGGCTAGGAGTATAGGATACAAGATAGCGTTGTGGTCACCTATGGGATCTAAGCTGGAGGAAACTATTGAGCTCTATAAGCGTATGAAAAACTTGTATGACTATGCAATAGTTAATGACGTGATTGTTGAGGGTAGTGCTGTAAAAGAACAATAGTTGATACACTCGTTATTAATTCTTTTAATGCCTTTTTCTTATGAATAGGTCAATGATGAACATAGTGTCAGAATTGTTTTGTTAGTGTTGTTATTGTGTCTTCTATGTATTTATTTGTTCATTCTAATACTTGTTTCAAACGATCTATTCTTTCACGTTTTGCTTTCCAATAGCCTCTAGTATGTGCTTCTATTAATTTTTCTATGATCTTCTTCATTGCCCAGGGGTTGTTTTCTTGTATTTTTTGTCTGGATTCTTCGTTGAATACTAGTTTATTCGCGATATTGTCCCACACCCAGTTTTCTACTTGGTTTGTTGTTGCTGCTAGTCCTAGTAGGTTTTCTACTCGGGTTGCTATTTTTTCTCCTCCGTGGTGTTTGTGTTTTAGCATTTCGTTGATCCATTTGGGGTTTAGGATTCTTGTTATTACTCCTCTTCTGATGGATTCGTTTATGTCTTCTACTTGTATGTTTTCCTTGGTTGAGTCAGCTACTAGTATCATGGGTTTTTCTCCCCTTGTTGTCTCTATGTATTTGCTGAGTCCTCCTAGGAATTCGTAGTAGTGGTCTAGATCCGTTATATCGTAGTCTATGGTGTCTCTTATCTGGATAGCGACTTCAGAGTTCTTTGCTAGGCTTGCTAGTGTTTTACCCATTTCTTTTCCGTGAATATTTACGCCGTAGGCGTATTTCATGCTTTCATAATATGCTTGTGCTAGTTCTTCTTCAGTTCTCCATGAACCAGTCTCTATGAGTGTTGTTAATTCTGTGGCGTACTTGTCTGGTGGTGGTCCATATATTCTAGGAACATACTCGATACCCTGTATTTTCCTTATTTCCATATTGTTTGCTCTTACGTAGTTCTTGTCCAACGGCTCGTTTAGATTGGCTACTTTTTTGAATGCTTTATCAAGTAGTTCTACCATGTTGTAGAAGGTGTCTCGGAAAATACCACATATAGTAACTAATACATCTATACGTGGTCTCCCAAGTTCCTCCAACGGTATAATCTCAATATCTCTCACATAAGGGGTTTTCCATATTGGTTTGACCCCGAGGAGCCAGAAAATCATTGCGAGTGTTTCGCCGCCTGTCTTCATGGTCTCGAAAGCCCATAGGACTATGCTTACTGTTCGTGGATACTTACCGTGTTTTTCATAGTATTTCTTCAATAGAGCTTCTGCTGCTTCTACTCCTCTTCTCCAAGCCGTTGATGTTGGAATATTGTAGGGGTCTAGTTGGTACATGTTTCTACCAGTAGGATAGATCTCTGGGTTGCGGAGAGGATCGCCTCCTGGGCTGGGCATTATGTATTCTCCATTCAATGCCCTAGTAATAGAATCGATCTCGTTTGATGACTCTATGTTTTCGCGAATAGTTTTTAGATAAGTAATGGTTTTCGTTAATTTTTCTCTGTCGATGTTTTTGAGGTCTAGTTGCTCAATTACTTTCTTAACGTCTTGTCCATCGATGAGGACTAATTGTAAGAGTCTCCTGACTTTATCCTCAATATATTGTAGTAGTTTACGCTTCTTACCAGTTAGTATTTCGTCATAGTTGAATCCTTCTGCTTCTGCCACGAGTCTATGTATACTTGGGTTCTCTCCAAGGTCTCTTCTTGTGAGGAATACTAGGTAGTCAAGTACTTCGTCTTGGGATGGTTTTTCTCCGAGTACGTGGAGTCCTCTTGGTAGAAGGCTTCTCTTGTATTCTTCGAGTCTATCATGTATTTCATCAATATTGTTTCCCAGACCGAGTTTCTGTGCTTTAATCAGTATTTCCTTTAGTGTTTCATTTGCTCTTTCTTCACTAAATTGTTTTGCTTCATAGTATTGTTTCAATTTTATCTCTAGTGAAACTATTTCTTCGGGTGGATCATATTTTTGATAAGGCGGTGGGGAATGAGTAATGATGACTGCGTATGATCTCCTCTTAGCAATACTTGCTTCAGAGGGATTAATCACGTTATAGACATAGATGTTAGGCATACAGCCAATAAGTGCATCTGGTGCACAGTCTTTGGA
>JAGHDU010000178.1 GCA_021159785.1 Staphylothermus sp.
CGTAGCTATTGTTGAGAGTAAGCCTAGAAGTAAAATAGGCGATAAAACCTGTGGTGATGCTATAGGACTACATCACTTCAAAGAATTAGGATGGGAACCTCCCAGCAATGTAATTGATCATAAATACAAAGGCGTTAAAGTATATAGTCCAAACGAGAAATACGGTGTAGTTGTTCCTGGTGAAGGAGTCAGTGTTAACCGTGTGAAATTTGGGCAATGGTTATTGAAAAGAGCAGAAGATAATGGAGCAGTTCTGTTTGGTGGTCATACCTTAGTTGGTGTAACATGTGATGAAAGTGGAGTAAAATCAGTTAAGATTAAGCCCATGGGTAAAAACGAAGTAATAGAATTATTTGGAAAAGCCTTCATAGATGCTAGTGGTGCAAAACCCGCGCTTCGTTCAAAACTTCCACTAGAATGGCCGATTTCTGATAGACCCTATATGACCGATTATAATATTGCTTACAGAGAAGTATTAGAGTTGGAGAAACCCATTGAGGATGACGTTGACTACGCAGTTATTTATTTGAATACAGAGATAGCACCAGGTGGTTACTGGTGGTTATTCCCCAAGTCACCAGACGGAAAAATAGTAAATGTAGGATTAGGAGTAGTATGGGGTGTTAACAACTATAATCCAAGGAAAAAATATGAACAATACCTCAAGGATAGGTTTAAGGGTAAACTCATCCATGCCGGCGGAGGCATGGTACCTACAAGAAGACCTCTTCCAACACTAGTTTGGAAAAACGTAGGAGTAGTTGGAGATGCAGCATACACGGTAAACCCCGTGCATGGTGGAGGAATAGGATCATCACTACAAGCATCAAGCATCGTAGCCAAACACATGGCACATGCTCTTGAAGAAGGAGAAGTAGATGAATACACTATGTGGAGAGCAAACCATGAATACATGCACATCTATGGCGCAAAACAAGCAAGTCTAGATATTCTCAGAATGTATCTACAGAAACTCAGCAATGAAGATTTTGAATGGATACTAAAGAACAAAATCGTTAATGGTAAAACACTATATGATCTCGGAACAAAAGCCAGCATAGTTGAAGAAATAGTACACAACATGACTACCCTCCTAAAACTATTGAGTAGACCCACTCTACTAAATATGCTCAGAACAGTTAAAAGCTACATGAATAAAGTCAAAGAACTCTATCTTGATAAATATCCTGATACACCTGATAAATTGCAACAATGGATTGAAGAAGTTGATAGAACCTTTGACGAATATAGACGACTAATAAAATACGATCCCGGGAGTAAGGTTCGATGGTAATATACTGTGGGTTAGATCCAAGTGCTTCTCTAAAAAGATCGAGCGGACTAGCTTTTTTAGAACCAAATTCCTCTTTATCAATACTTCTCCTAAAAACAGATCGAGAAATAATAGATACCGTGAGGAAGTACTCCCCGAAAGTCATAGCTATAGACTCTCCCTTGTCTCACGCAAAAGGGTATAGAAAAATAGACATATTATTGAAGAAACACGGATACAAAGTGCTACCACCAAGCTGGCCTGCTATGAGAAAGTTAGTAACTAGAAGTATTTATTTAGCAAGTATTTTTGAGGAACTAGGAGTCAAGGTTATAGAGACTCATCCAAGAAGTGCTCTTATATCTAGTAATTGTAAAAGTGTTGAAGATCTTTTAAAGAGACTTGGATATTCAGGAGTAGCGGAAATAGTAAATTTTTTGACACAAGATGAAAAAGACGCCATTATAGCTTCTTTTGTTGCATACTACTATGATCTTGGTGAAGTAGTTGTTTTTAGGACAGAAGATGGAGAAGTGTATTTGCTTCCAAGAATATGTGATTAGCTTTTCTTAATGGCTTCTTCTATCAAATCCAGTATATATTCCATAATTGCATTTTTATTAAAGAGTGACTTTAATTTGACAAGCAGGGGTATATTTATCTTAAATCCAGCCGCTCTTGGATGCCCACCGCCACCAAAATACTTTGCTAGGTCTCTCACATTATATTCCCTACTACGTAGGCTTATTTTTCCATCTCGTGATGTTATAACTGCTATATCGGCGTCTGTTCTTCCAATGATGAATGCTGCTGTAAAGCTATTGTCAAGTATTGGATGTTGTAGTGCAATTGCTATTTTTAGATTACCAATTGTTCTAACAATTATGTTTTCTCTGACTTCATTATATGCTTGTATTTCTTGTTCAAATCTTTCTACGACTTTCTTTGTGAATTCTTCACACCATACTATTCCCTGAGCTATCTTTTCCGTTACATACATTCTCCATTCTTGTGAGTCTCTCCTACGTATTAGCCTTAGAAACCATGGTCCTCTCCAATGATCAAATCTCCATAAGTCACCTGCACATATACCACCAACTACTTCATTAATAGATTCCTCATCTACTTTATCTACATGGATCTTAGAATACTTTGCTACTACGCCTGTTGCACAGGTTGAAGTATCAATGTGTATTTTTACACCCAAGTCTTCGAATTTCTTCCTCCAATCTGAATCCCAAATATGATGATCGTACCATTCTATAGAAATATTGTCATTAATGATCGATTTGATATACTCATATGTTTTATCAACTGTTGCAAGGTTCAGCCCTAAATCCATTAAGGCAATAGATTCAATACTATTAAGAAGCGACTTATTTGATTTAATTCTTTTTAGTACTCTATATAACAAGTATGGTTCTGTGAAGAATATTTTGTATGGCTTAGTACCTCTATAGTAAGTATAAATTGCTGCTGAACCGATGCCATCCATATCTGTATGTGTGATAATTACGTACCTGTTGTTACTCAATTAACTCACCATATCTGTAATCAATTATGGTTGCTTATAGTGCTAGTCATAATCATATATAATTTATTTAAGTATTCCTTACTTAGTGATAGTTCTTAGATTTATCTACAATAATAAACGATTAATTAATATTTCATAATTACAATCCGAAAAATACAAGTGAAACCTTTTGTATAAATACTGGTTATAGTTTATTACACTTAGAGAAAATTTAACGAAGTCGTGTTAACGTGTTGGTTCTTCTATTTTACTGGACCAATCGAGTAGTTTTATTCTGTGACTTGGTCTAGGAGTAAGAATTCTAGCTTTACTAGGGCATTTACTAATACATAGACCACAACCCATACATTTATTGTTGACGAGGGCTTTCCCATTTATTTCTTCGATTGCGTTGAATCCACATATTTCAATACATTTACCGCATTTGTTAATTCCAAGACATTTTACTGGATCAACCACGGCTTTATAGGGTCCCTGGGACAATTCCTTCTCCTACGATCAAGTATGCTTTTGTTGGAACACAACATCGGCGATTACAGTTGCATAGTACAAATGTCCACTTACTGCTTCTCATACATGCATATGTTTCGTGGACAAGTCCATAATTTTCAAACTCACGTAGTAGCTTAAGTGCTTCATCTGGAGTGATCTCTCGATACTCATTACTGATTTCTCTATAAATCTCTGCCCCGTAAAGAATAGTCATATCAGTAATCATAGGCTCCTCTTTGACACCAATGGCTTTTCTTACATACACATGGACCAATAGCTATGTGGCCCTTACCAGACTTGCCTATGAATTTGATGATTTTCTGCGGTATTATAGTCTATAACAACACCATGAGGTAGAAACCATAGTATCTTAGCAAGGACTTTTAATATTGCCTTACCTAATCCGGTCTTGGCGAAGAACTTAGACCTAAACATTTTGTCCAGAGTACTCAGTACAAATGGTTCTAAGCGTGCATAAAACTTATGTAGCTCATATTGGAACTTGGATTCCTTAACAATATTGCCATTTGATATGATATGTAATAATATAAGTATTAGCGTATAGGTAAGTACCCCTTGTACACTTATCAACAATATTATACCGTAGTATTTTCATTAATCACCATGTATTGCTTCTCAGAATGACAATTTAAAGCTAGCATATTACTTGTTAATTATCTCACTCAGCTACTATGTATCA
>JAGHDU010000026.1 GCA_021159785.1 Staphylothermus sp.
CTATGTATAAGTTATTAATATGGTGTGAGATAGAGTGATTATCGAGTTTTATTTCCTAGACAATAGTTATGAAGTAATAGGCAACGAACCACATATCATTATTTGGGGTATTAAACGTGATGGCAAGAGAATGGTTCTTCGAGATCGTAGGTTTAGGCCTTATTTCTATGCTATCCTAGATAATGAAGCAGACTATGATAAAATAATGAAACAAATAAAAACACTCTCGGATCCAAAATCACCAATTATAAAGATCGAGGTTGTTGAGAAAAAATATTTTGGAAAACCAGTCAAAGCATTCAAGATAACAACCGTTATTCCAGAATATGTTAGGAAATATCGTGAAAAAATTCGAAAAATCCCTGGCGTAGTGGATGTTGTTGAAGCAGATATTAGATTCAGCATGAGGTACATAATTGACTATGATTTAAAACCCTGTGGATGGCATGTTGCCGAAGTAAAAGAAATACCCAAGAAACCTATTTACCGTGTTGCCCATGAATACGAAATAATTGGCGATATAAAGCCTTTAGAAGATACAACTCCTCCAAAAGACCTGAGACTAATAGCCTTTGACATAGAAGTATATTCAAAGACAGGTACTCCCAAACCAGAACGCGATCCTGTTATAATAATAGGAGTAATGAATGATAAAGAAGAAATAAAGCAGTTCCTTGCAAGCGATGATAAGAAGGATAAGGATACGATCATGGAGTTTGTAAAATATATACAAGAATATGATCCTGATATTATTGTGGGTTATAATAGTGATGGATTTGATTGGCCATACTTAATTGATAGATCTAAATATATAGGTGTTAAGTTAGACGTCACACGTCGCGTAGGAGCAATTCCAAGGACAAGCACATATGGTCATATATCGATACCTGGTAGACTCAACTCAGACCTTTATTATTTTGCCGAAGAAATCCCCGAGGTCAAGATAAAGTCCTTGGAAAATGTAGCAGATTATCTTGGAGTTATGAAGAAAGATGAAAGAGTTCTAATAGAATATATTGATATACCAAAATACTGGGATGATCCTTCTCTAAGACCGAAACTTCTACAATATAATAAGGATGATGTAAAATCAACGTATGGATTAGCAGATAAATTCATACCTTTTGCAATGCAGTTATCAAACCTAACAGGTTTACCACTAGACCAAGTTGGCGCGGCAAGTGTTGGTTTTAGGCTTGAATGGTACTTAATGAGAGAAGCTTATAAATATGATGAACTAGTCCCAAACCGTGTCGAGAGACCTGCAGAGAGTTATCGTGGAGCAGTAGTATTAAAACCAGTTAAAGGAGTGCATGAGAACATAGCTGTCCTCGACTTCTCAAGCATGTATCCCAATATTATGATTAAGTATAATGTTGGTCCAGATACAATAGTTAAAGACGAAAAATGCGATCCTGACAAACATTATATTGCACCAGAGGTAGATCATTGTTTCAGAAAGGAACCACCAGGCTTCTTTAAGAGAGTCTTAACCACGCTTTTACAACTCAGAAGATCTATAAGGAATGAAATGAAAAAACATCCTCCAACATCATATGAGTATAGAATACTAGATGAAAGACAAAAAGCAGTAAAAGTACTCGCAAACGCTACTTATGGTTACATGGGATGGGTTCATGCCAGATGGTATTGTAGAGAATGTGCAGAAGCAGTTACAGCATGGGGTAGAAAGACAATAATGACAGCCATAGAGATCGCCAAGTCATTGGGGCTACGAGTAATATACGGAGATACAGATTCATTATTTGTAACATACGATCCTGATAAAGTAAATGAACTCATAAAGCTTATACAAGAAAAACTAGGTTTCGAGATCAAAATAGACAAAGTATATAAAAGAGTGTTCTTCACCGAAGCAAAGAAAAGATATGCTGGACTACTAGAAGATGGGCGAATAGATATTGTCGGTTTCGAAGCTGTTAGAGGAGATTGGGCAGAAATAGCAAAAGAAGTACAAGAAAAAGTCACAGAAATACTATTAAAGAAAAGCAGTATTGATGAAGCTATAGAATACGTTAGAAAAGTTATAGCAGATCTAAAGGCAGGAAAGATACCATTAGATAAGCTAGTTATATGGAAAACTCTATCTAAACGAATCGAAGAATATAGCGTAGATGCCCCACACGTTGTTGCAGCTAAGAAGTTATTAAAGGCAGGCATTAAAGTCAGCGTAAATGATAAAATAGGATACGTTATTGTTAAAGGTGGCGGAAAGATCTCCTCGAGAGCTGAACCATATATCTTTGTGAAGGACCCCAAGCTTATTGATACCGAGTACTACATTGAACATCAAATAATACCCGCCGCCATGCGTCTGTTAAGCTACTTTGGTGTATCTGAAACACAGTTAAGAAGAGCCGCTGCTACAGCTGGTCAGAAGAGCTTGTTCGAATTCTTTAGCGGTAAGAAGTAGGTAAACATTTTATTAAAAAACTCATAATAGATCATTAAACGTGAGTAATAGAATATCATGTGGTTTATATGTTATTCTTCCTATTCTAGCAGCGATGATTGCTTTAATCTTCTTTTCTTCAGCTTTATCCAATAATCTTTGAGTTACAATACCGTCAAAGACTATTGCATAAATTCTTTCCTGACCTCTATCTAATTCGTTAATTAAGTCTCTTACGGGCACTCTCTTTATTTGTTCCCATTTATCATTGTAAAGTATTGCTTCTAGTGTTCCATAGAGGCTTTTGATATCATTTATTATTTTTGTGGGTATAGTTATTGTTTCTTCGATTTCTTTGGTCTCTATAACTTGTGGTTTTGGTTTTTCAACTACTTTCTCTGGTTTTACTACAACTGGTTTCGGTGGTGAAATCTCTTTCCTTAGTTTTTCCTGAACAGATAGCAAGTATTGTGCTTCTTTGTTTCCTTGTTTTATTAAATATTCTAAATATTCCTTGACCGGGACAGCCTTTTCAAGAGACTCGCGTATCTCCTTACCAGTTAGTTCTTCTACTTCTTTACCTTCAGGGGCTCTTGCTATATAATCTATTTTTACACTTCTTAACAATTCTTTTAATATAAGATCTCCACCATGATCACCATCTAGAAAGGCTATCGTTTTCTTTTTCATTGCTAATTCCTTGATTGTGTTAGGTACCTTTCTAGCCCCACCAATAGCGATGACGTTGCCATAACCATACCTTAGTAGATTTATTACATCAGCTCTTCCTTCTACTAGTATAATTGTATCGCTTTTGTCAACATCTGGTCCTGCAGGGAGTTCTTCGGATCCGTATTTCTGTGGTTCTGGTATTTTTAGAGCCTCTTGCATTTCCTTGAGGATCTCCTTTATGTCGGGTGCTTTTTCTCTACTCCACTTCCTCAGGATCTCTATCGCTCTATTAACAATCTTCTTTATCTTTTCTAATCTAACATCTACTATATCCACTACTTCTATTTTCGCACTATATGGTCCAACACGTTCTACACTTTCAATAATCGCTGCCACAAGTGCCGTTTCAAGTCTATCAAGATTGCTAGGAATAATTATTTCTCCTACCGTTTTACCTCCATGAATTCTTGTATTAACTTGTATTCTACCAATTCTGTTCTTTTCTTGAAGCGTTCTTAAGTCGAATTGTTCACCAAACAATCCCTCTGTTTGCCCAAATATTGCTCCAATAATGTCATGTTTTTCAACTACTCCGTCTACTTCTATTCTTGCCTTGATCAAGTACTTTGCCACTATTTACACCTCCTTAATTAAGTTGATCACAGTAATCGTTAATCGCTAATTTTTACGGACGATTGTATATTATCGTAAGCATATTATTCCCTAACTATATTAATTATTTACATACTAATTTATCTAGTCTTTCAAATATCACATTATAGTAATAAATGGCATTAAGTAGGTAATTCTTAATGAACGAGTTTCTAAATTCTCTATATTGAGTTTAACGGGTTATTTTTGCTTTTTTCAATTCTTCTAATAATTCACGAGCCTCGTTATCTGTTTCAATCTTTTTCCTTATGGGTTCAAGTAGTTTGTTTAATGCATCTGCTGTAGCGTTTTTCAAATCAAGCGGGTGTATTTTCCCTTCTATGTATAGCTTTTCTAGTTCTTCAATAGATTCTACTACTATGGTGCCACCGTATTTTTCGGGTCTCTCAATAACTAGTTTAAAGTCCTTCTGTGGGAATAACAGATACTTGTTTATTTCAATTATTGGGTTGAATTCTATTTGTCTGGGTGGACAATATGCTTTTCTTATTTTCCGTTTAACGTCTTCAGGTGAATCATGTACGAAGATAGCTGTTTCAGGCTTGCTCTTACTCATTTTAAATTCTGCATATAATTCATCTATTTCTGCTGTCTCCATTCTCTGACCAAGACCACGCAAACTAGTTATTAATGGTGTGTGGATTGCAACAGGTTTTTTCATTTTGAGCTTCTCGGCGATATCTCTTGCAAGCATATGTGCTTTCCGCTGATCTGTTCCTCCTAATGCTATATCAAGGTCTAGGTAAAATATATCAGTAACTTGCATAAGTGGATAAATTAATTTTGAGAAATCTGTCTCGGCCTCACTACTTTTCCTACCCATTATTGTTAGTGCTCTTTTTACTCTTGCAAGACTAACATTCTTAGCAGCACGTATTAATATACCCCAATATTCTTTGTCCGAAACAAGATCTTCTGCATCAACAAATTTTATTTTAGAAATATCTATACCAAACCCTTCCATGACCTTTCTAACAAACCTAGCAGCTTTTCTAATA
>JAGHDU010000108.1 GCA_021159785.1 Staphylothermus sp.
CTTTGAATTATTATTTACATTATAACATAAATAAGGAATTTAATTTATATTGTAGGCTTAATTACAAGCTATATTTACACTATAGTATAAATAGTGAGACTTATCTAACAGAAAAAATATTAAATAATAATTAAGAGAAAGTAATTCATCCTAAAAAAAGGATGAGACTAATCCTAGATTTAAGGGTATATATCTATAGGGAAAGTAATATCTTCTGCTTTCTCAATTTCATTTTACATGCAACAACTTCAAATATACCATCAGACTATTTTGTATTTATTGTGTGTAGATTTATATAGGAATAGCATGTATTACATCTATCCAGTACAAACACAAAACCTCAAACCTGCAAACAATCCAGATTACTATCCTCATCCATCGGCTTAGTTATGTACAAAGAAATCATATCTGCAATTGTTTCAATTTTAGTTGTCGTGATAAGCGATCAAATTAATAATAAATACAAAAAATAAAGGAGACAATTATGTCTAAAGTAATACCATTAACAGATGCTCAACTTAGAGCTAAAGCACCATCTATTTTTTCCGAGTCAGCAATTGACAATGTTTCATCTCAATACAACTTTGTACCTACTCATGAAGTTTTAAAAACATTTAAAGAAGCTGGTTATTATCCAATCTTAGCAGGTGAAGCCAAATCTAGAAATTCTGAAAATCAACCCTATGTTAAACACTTAATTCAATTTAGATCTTTAGAAAATCTTTTGAGTGTTCCTAAAGATGGATTATATTACGATATATGCTTAAAGAACAGCGATAACAAAACTAGCTCTTTCACCCTTGAACTCTCATGTTTTAGGCTTGTATGTGAGAATTTACTTACGATTTCAACAGACCAATTAGTATTTCATAGAATCATCCATAAAGGCTTTCAGTCTTCAAAAATAAGAAGAGCAATTGATGAGATTGTCAACTATATCCCAACTGTACAAAAAGAGATAGAAAATCTTAAACAGATAACTCTAAATGATGTAGAAGCAACAGCAGTTTCAAAAGTAGCTATTGATATTCGCTTTGACACAGATACTCATGAGATTAATCCTCAGTCACTACTAACTGTGAACAGAGATGAAGATTCTGTACCTACAGCTTTTAATATCTACAACCGTCTTCAAGAGGCAATTATAAATGGTGGTATAAAACTTAAACACAAGATAAGTCAAAAAGTTCATACAAGTAAAGCAATAACTGCTATTGATGAAAAAAGTAGACTCAACAAAGAGCTGTATAAAACTATGCAAAACCTTGCATCCCTAAAGTCAGCATACTATGAAATGGCTGCATAATGGGCTTGTCACCGGCGGAGTTAAAATAGGCAGCTTCCACACTGCCTATTTTAACTCCGCCGGTGACATCAATATTTCATTAAGTATTTAGCAAAAGGAGCATAAATGTTAGGTATAGCATTAATCATTGGACTTGCTACAGCTTTTAATTTTATCATTTTAAAGTGGAAGTTTAGCAAGGGGAGATTCGGGGATATGGCACTAGATGTGATAGCACTAGTGGTATTAGCATCGTTATTTGGAAATACAATGGGTGGAATGGTCATAGCTATGACAGCTGGAATGTTTATAAGTCTATACCTATTGGTGTTTCCACCTAATTTATAATAGGCTATTCATTACTTTTACTTCTAAGAGATTCGGCAAGTTTTGTTTTATGACAATTAATCCAGTCTAGTGTTTCATCTTTAACATTATCTTCATTAGGATGATAGGTCTGGTTTACTAATAACCTAGCTCTCTTCCTAGTTTCCATATCAATCCAAACTGAAAGCTCATCTTCTGTAGCTTTTACTGGCTCAGATACTGGTACATCCTCAGATTCAGGTATTGGTATATCTTTTGGTTCAGATATTGATGAATCTCTCTTAATGAATTTGATTAATAGTTTAGGATTACAGTTTCTCTCAAAGAAGCTTTTTAACCAGTTAATAGGTGCTGTAATTGGTGTTTCGTCTTTTATCATTTAAAACTCTTTTAACTTATTAATATTAAAGATATGGTGTTGATTATAACATATAGAGATTTAAGAGTATGGAAGAAGTAAAATTTGGTAGTTTTATGTTAATAAATGAGACCCAATACGAGACCTAGTGAATTCTTAAAGTGTAATAGTATGTAGTTTAGGGGATTGAAGTGGTGGACCCTCAGAGATTCGAATTATAATCGAGGTCATTTCTTAAATTCACTATGAAGTACCTAAAACAGAGGCTTGTTCCGTGTATGCAGGGATTTCAAAAGATAAAATTTATTCAATTATGCCCCTTGGTCTGCGTAATGAATAGTTAATACAGAGCTAATCCATAGCTAAGAGCGTACAAATGAACGTACAACTTTTAACCTTAAACGAGATACTATTGAGTAGCAATAATTGGCTTATATAATATTTACAACTTAATAATAAAATTTCCCTTGGCTTTAGCAATATATTTACTTACTGTATTCTCAGAATTATCTGTTTCACTATATTCTTTACCTAGGAGTCTTTTAATATTTGTGCTGCTCTCTTCTAAGAACTTACTATACTCTTGATCTTCAAAAGGCATCAAGTATCTTACCGAGTTTAATACGTCAGATATGAAATTCACTCTATTTTTAACATTCTCTATATATTTCAGAATAAAATCTTTA
>JAGHDU010000133.1 GCA_021159785.1 Staphylothermus sp.
ACCAACTTCCTTATCTATTAATTTATAATACTCGGGGATTACATCTTCGTATTCATTTCCAGGTGTGTATTTTGGGTGATTCTTATCCCAATATTTCCAGAAAGCGTGATGGAGTCTATCTGTCCCTATTTCAACAAACCATGCAAAATTCCATTTCTTATTTTTCAGTAAATATCTTATGACTTTGAAGTGTTGTGTAGTCATTTTCCATAATTCTTTTTTGACTTTGTCTCGATTTTCCGTTCGAAATATTACGTCGAAAATATATGGGCCGAAATGTCTTTCTATTTCATTCTTGAGCCAAGGTGGCCATGCATACCTCTTGGTATGATCCGGTGTGATGAAGTCGCTAATTAGGTATCCTTTGATAGGTCTAGGCGGGTATGTGGGCGGAAAACCAACTATTATATTATTATAACCTTTTTTTCCTAAGGTGATCCATATAGGTTCTTCCTGGATCTTGGTTGAATCAGCGATGTAAATATTGTCATATGTTCCTGGAACTCTGTGCCTAAAGCCATAAAGCCCTAGTTCTCCGGGTGTTTTTCCCGTGGCCATAACCATCCATGCAGGAATAGTTATTGGGGGATGACTGGATTTCATGATGTATCTTTGTCCATTCTTGATTAATTCATTCAAATTAGGTAATTCGTCTATTAGTTCGTCGTATAGTATTCTTGGGGGTGCACAATCTAAGCCGATGATCAATGCATTTCTCAAATCATTAATACCTCACATAAGCAAACTATTGCAATTAAACCATATAGATTTATGTAATTTTATCTTTTATTTAACATGTAAAAATTTACTTAGAACGCGATTTTGATTAATTGAATCTATGGGCTTCATGGATCTATGCCGAAGTGGTTCGCTATGTAGTCAATTATTGTCGAAGCATTTTCTTCAACACTATTATTTACTGTATCAACAACTATTTCTGGGTCTAATGGTTCTTCATAAGGATCGCTTATTCCTGTAAAGTGCTTGATTTCTCCACGTAATGCTTTTTTATATAATCCCTTTGGGTCTCGTCTAATACATTCTTCTAGTGGACATTTTACATAGACTTCTATGAAAGGTACTTCTTCGCTAATTATTTCTCTAATCATTTTTCGGACATCTCTGTAAGGGGATACAAAACTACACAATACTATTACTCCGTTGCGGGCGAGAAGTCTAGCAACCCATGCTACTCTATGTAAATGTATTTTTCTCTCTTCACGCGTATACCCTGCTCCTAAACTTATTGTCTTTCTTGCCCAATCCCCGTCAATTACTTCAACCCTATACCCCTTGTCTCTTAGAACGGATGCAACTTTATTAGCTATAGTTGTTTTACCGCTACCTGGTAAACCCGTTAGCCATATAACAAATCCCTTATCTAGACAATTAGGCATACCGCAACACCTATATTTCTAAACTGAGAATAAGATTTAATTAAATATAATTAAATAAGCTTTGTGCCAGGGGTGCAGAAAAATAATGAACAATGACAAGAAGACAGTCAAGTATACTACAGTATCGATACCAATAACGCTCTATAATAGGATTAAGAAAATGATCGAAGGTACTGGGTTTACAAGTGTTTCACAGTTTGTAACGTATGTCTTGAGAGAAGTCATAATTGCTCACGAAGAAAGTACATACAAAGAGCCTCTTACAGAGGAAGAGAAGCAAAAGATTATTGAAAAACTCAAAAAACTAGGCTATATTTAAGCTAAAAGGTGTCCTCTGGATGCCAGATATAAGAAAGAAATTCAATGAATCTAATAAACGATCACTTGCAAAGGCCATTACGTATAGACTTTATCAGAGTTTTATCATAACTCCTATAATAGCATATCTACTCACAAACAATCCAAGTTTTGCCCTAAAATTTGGAATTATTGAATTTGCAATAAAGATCCCCGCATATTATGTTTTTGAAAGAATATGGGCCTTAATCCCGCATGGTTATAAGAATAGATAATCTGGATGTGAGAACATGGTTAGACCACATGGTGGTAGATTAGTTAATAGGGTCGTCTCTGAAAAGCGGAGAAATGCATTACTAGAAGAAGCAAAAGAACTTCCTCAAATTGAAATCACGTATGAAAGACTCATTGATGTAATGGATATTGCGCATGGAGTGTTCAGCCCCCTTGAGGGTTTTATGAATCAGGAGGATTACATACATGTATTATATGATATGAGGTTAGCTAACGACCTTCCCTGGACTATTCCCATAATATTGGATGTTGATCCTGTAGAAATCGATGGTGTAAAAGAAGGAGATGACATTGTCCTTAGATATAATGAGAAACCGATAGCCATTATGAAAGTAGAAGAAATATATGGATGGGATAAAAAGGAATATGCTAGACAAGTTTATAAGACAACAGATCCGAATCATCCAGGTGTCGCTAAAACCTATAACCGGAAAGAACTATTGATTGGTGGCATAATAGATTTATTGAATGAGATAAGACATCCTCTAGAAAACAGAATCTTGTGGCCGATTGAGACAAGAGTTTTGTTTAGGGAAAAGAAATGGAAAACCATAGTTGCGTTTCAGACAAGAAATGTGCCACATAGAGGGCACGAGTATGTTCAGAAAGCGGCATTAACATTTGCTGACGGATTATTAATTCATCCCCTAATAGGATGGAAAAAACCTGGAGACTATAGAGACGACGTAATCTTTGCTGCATATGAAACATTGATCAAGTATTATTATCCAAAGGATGTAGTTGTTCTGGCTGGATTATTAATGAATATGAACTATGCTGGTCCCAGAGAAGCTATTCATCATGCTATTGTTAGAAAGAATTTTGGTGCAACTCACTTCATTGTTGGAAGAGATCACGCTGGGGTTGGAGACTATTATGGGCCGTATGAAGCTTGGGAAATATTTGAAGAATTCCCAGATCTAGGGATCACTCCTTTATTCATTAGAGAATCATTTTATTGTCAGAAATGTGGAGGAATGGTAAATGAAAAAATATGCCCACACGAAGACGAGTACAGAATCAGAATAAGTGGTACTAAGCTAAGAAAGATGATCATGGAAAGAAAGATCCCACCAGAATATATGATGAGACCCGAAGTCGCAGAAACAATATTAAAGTTTAAAGACCCATTTGTTCACTAATCTTTACTAACCCTAGAGAAATATTATAGTATAGTATAATAAGATAGGAGTTGATCTAAATGGAAGAGGAGATAGAGGTTAAAATAAGCATTCCTAAAACTCTATACGAGAAACTCGTAAAAGAGGCAGAAGATACTGGGTTTAAGGATATAAGGGAATTCATAATTTATGTACTAGAACAATTAGTTGAGACAAGCGATTTCGAAGGAGAAGTTATGAGTAAAGAGGATGAAGAAAAAGTCAAGGAAAGACTAAGAGCATTAGGCTATATTGACTAATGAATATATGATTATGATTTAAAATGCAATATGATTAAATTTTTTAGAGCATCAACGCCCAGTATCTTACAAGTAAAGCTATAATTATAGCGTTAGCCGTTATTCCGAACAAGAACCCATATACGATTAAGTCCTTAATTCTAGCTTTGCCACTTGCATATACTATTGCTGAAGGCGGTGTAGATATTGGTAGCGCGATTGCGTTGTTTAAACTCACTACTGCAACAATGGTTGCTAGTGCTGCACCAGTAGCTGGTGAAAGTCCTAATCCAGTCGCTATGGTCATTCCTAAAGGTATCGTTAATGGTGCAACAAAGGCTGATGCTGAAGTATGACTTGATATAAAAGTTCCAATTAAGTATGCTGTGAATCCAATAACGAAGAATGCTGTCCACCCAAGAGATTCAATACCGTGGAGCTGTGATAATAGATAATTTGCCCACCCGCTCTTCATGAGCCCCGATCCTAGTGTTAATCCGGCACCAAACAATACCATTAAGTCCCATGCAAGTTTTTTCCAGTGCTCCTTGGGATTAAGTATCCCTGTTGCAAAAAATAATAAAATACCGATCCCAGCAGTTATTCCGGTTTTAATACCATGGATTGGTTCTGTTATCCATAGAGCAACTACGAACAATAATTCTACTAAAGCAATAATTTCTATCTTACTCCATGGCTTTCCTTTCATTTTTCTGACTTTCTTTAATTCTTCTGCAACTATATTAAGCTCGTCTTTTGCCACTATTCTAGCATATATTATTGCCAATACTAATCCAATTAAGTATCCTATAAACCATGCTGGTAAACCAATTAACATCCATTTATAGAAACCTATAGCTTCGTATCCATATGCAAACCTATTGAGGAACTCAGCGACGATTAGATTAGGTGGAGTTCCTATAAGTGTGGCTGTCCCTCCAATACTTGCACCCATTGCTAGTGATACCATAACTATTGATGAATACTTTCCTACTTTGTTTCGTATACTTTCGAGTAGTGCAGCAACTAGTGGTAGCATTACATAGGTTGCTGCTGTATTACTCATCCACATACTAAGAAAGCTTCCGAGGAAACTAACACCTAGTATTAAAGTGAAGGGTCCTCTGCCTATTTTTGATAATAGTCTTGCAACACGTATATCGAGTCCTCTTTCGCGTATAACTAGCTCCATGGCGCTGCCAGCGATGAAAACCATTATTAGTGGAGCCATATAGTATTGGTAGGCTGATTGCATTGGTTGTATTCCGATGAGTACTAGCGATAAAGTAACATATAACCCAGTTATAACGTAATGTATTATTGATGCTGCTGCAAATAATACAATCGCTGAACCAAATACAAAACCTGCTTCTTTGGCATGTATATAGGGTTGAATCGAAGATATCACTGTATAATCCTCCATACCACTCGGGAAAAAAGTATATCTATAATTGTTAGGAGTAATGATCTCTATCATGATATCCTTGATCTCTATTTTTATTGGTTCATTATGTTCATAACATGTTATTTCAAATATAATGGGTTCTCCAACGGTTATCTTACCTGGTGAATTTAAGACAACATTTATAATCATGTCCCCTAAAGTAAAGTTTTGTTCTAAGCTCTTATCGGTAATGGTGAAGTATAATTTACCTACTTTATTATCACGAACATATATGTTTGCAATATATTCTCCGTTAGATGGCCAATCAGGGGGAGATATGTAATAAATTATAACGCCCATGACTACGGCAAGAATAATTACTAGGAGAATTTTGGCGCAAGTCTTCATGAACAACATCCCTCCAGCATATGTCCTTTCGTAGGAAGTGTTACACAAATGAATAGAAATGATTAGTATGATATATAAAAATATATAAGCAGAGAGGTAAGTAGTAGAAAGTAAAAATTTCCCATTTGTTATTATGATATGAAAAGACTCCTTCTTTATGGTGATAGCGTTATACCAGGTAGTTTCGGATATGGTGTTGCATATGCTACGTGTTTATGGCCTGCAACGTATCTAGCGAATCTCTCAAGTCCTAGGCCCCACCCACTACTTGGAGGTATGCCCCCCTGCTCTACTAATTCTATGAACCAGGCATATTTTTCTAGAGGTTCCCCAAGCATTTTTATTCGTCCAACTACTTGTGGATAGCGATATTCTCTTGTTCCTCCATCTAATACTTCTCCATAGCCTTCTGGTAGTATTAGGTTGAAATCTAGATTGTATTTTGGATCTTCTGGATTTGGTAAGTAATAGAACCCTCTACTAACTACTGGATATCCTATAATCCATATTGGCGTACCGAAATATTCTGCCACAGCCGTTTCTGCTTCGTGGCTTAATTCTTTGCCCCATTCAATACTATATCCAAGTTTCTTTGCTAGTTCTAGGGCTTCGTCATATGTTATTCTAGGGAATGGTGGTTTCAATACTACTGGTTCCTTTCTTTCACCTATCATGTAGATTATTTCACTGTATTTATCCGCGACTAATTTTGTCACTGTATAAATCAATTGTTCGGCTAGTCGCATTACATCGTCTATATCGCTTAATGCCCACTCTATATCTAGTTGCGTGAATTCTGACAAGTGTCTGCCTGTCTTGATGTTCTCTGGAGGTTCTTCTCTAATGTTCCTAGCTGTGAAGAAGACCTTTTCAAATACTGCTGCACTTGCTTGTTTATACATTATGACACTACTTGTTAATTCGTACTCTACACCGTAGTACTTTGTTCTAAGCTTTTTAGCTCCTCTTAGACCGGGATCGCTTACAATACTAATCATTGGGGGTAATAGCTCTATGAAATCTTCGCCATAAAGGAATTCTCGGCTATATCGTGTTATTAAGAATAACAATTTAGTAGATGCAGCATACTTAGGGTTTCTTAGAATCCATGGTGAATACTTAGCAAATTCTTCGGGGCTTATTTTTCTTAGATCTACATAGTCGAATTTTCTCTCTTCATAGGGTTTATGTATTACCTTAGAGTCGAGTACTTCAAGTTCCTTGTCTTTGATACGGGATTTTATCCATAGGAGTGTCTCTAGAGGTTGCTTTAATAGTCCACTTGTTTTTCTACCTGTTAATTTGAATTCTTTGAGTCCACTGGGGTCTCTTAGAACGATTGAGTCTTCTTTTTTCTTAGCGATCCATACTATTATCTCGTGCTTGCCGTCGCTTATTTCTTTTAGAAGAGTTGTTCTTTTATACTTGGAGAATATAGGCACAAAACTAGGTTTAGAATAGGATTTATATCCGGATATAGTCTCCGTTAAAACGCATCCCTATATCACCCTTATCCAAAACCTATGAGGTTAGAAAGGTATTTAAAACTACCCCTTATTAGGGCAAAATACTTCGTATATATACATATACTTTGATAAAAACTTTATAATTGTCTAAAATAGGTCTTTGTAAAATTTCCAAAAATCTATTATTTAGGTG
>JAGHDU010000192.1 GCA_021159785.1 Staphylothermus sp.
AGGATTTAATAGTTTGTATTCCAACGAGTATTTTAAAAACAGAACACGGGCTTCTGCTTAAAACATTCAAAATATATCAAATTATAAGGTTTTCATCTATTTTTGGGGTTTCCGAAATAGTGTTCTATAAAGACCATGATGTAACGGTTAAACAACATAATGATTACTTTGAATTAATATATAAAATTTGGAAATATTTGTTAACACCGCCTTATTTGAGAAGAAAGTTAATTCCAATAGACAAAGATTTGAAGTATGTAGGATTTCTACCACCCTTGCGTTTAGAGGTATATGATGTGGATAAATCTATCGAAGTCGGCGATAAAAGAATAGGATACATTACAAATTATAAAGGGAAGCTATATGCCGATATCGGATTAAATAAGCTATTCAGAGTTGAAGCTGGTCCATGCAAGGAGGATGAATTTGCATACGTAGAAGTAGTTGATACAGTTTCTAGACGAGTTGTATGTTTAGACCATATGCCATATATGGGTCCTGTATTAGCTAAAGAAGATGGATTAAAGGAGTTAATCAATGATTACTTTAACGAAGTAGACATAATTATTGCTACCAGCAAATACGGAAAAATCCCCAATCAGGAAGACTTATTGTCACTTAAAAGGTACTCAAGAATATTAATACTCTTCGGGGGGCCAAGAACAGGGTTATATGAGATTTTTAAACGGAATGGGTTAGACCTTGAGAAAGAAGTTGATTTTATATGGAATACTATTCCGGGACAAAAAGTTAAAACTATAAGGACGGAAGAAGCATTAATATCAACACTGGCGGTATTTAATATTTTTATTCACGGTAGAACTTATAATACCCTATGACATGTATGTATGCAAAGATTAGTGGGTGACTAGAATGGGGCATCGTAAACATAGTGCGCCAAGACATGGAAGTCTAGGATTACGGCCAAGAAAAAGAGCTTCTAGAATAGTCCCAAGAGTTAGGAGTTGGCCTCAATATACATGGTTCGAACTGCTTGCTCAATACTATGGTGAGGAAGCTATTAACAAGAATATTGTGCCTAAACCAACTCTATTAGGTTTCCTAGCTTACAAAGCAGGAATGAGTCATGCAATCATAGTTGATGATAGACCAAACACATTTACTTCTGGCAAAGAAATAGCTGTTCCAGTAACTATTCTTGATGCACCACCAGTACTAATACTAGGAGTTAGAGGTTATAAGAGACACCCTATGCACGGTTTATTAAGTGTAGGAGAAGTATGGAAGAACCCGGCAGAATCGATTATCGAGCTATATGAGAAATATTACAAAGGTAATCCATTTATCACATTAGAAGCAAAAGATGCCGTTAGAAAGTACCTTAAAGGTCTAAGAAAAGTTAATCCAGGTCTAGTGAAACCCGAACCCGATGGTGAATACGGATACAAATTCATCGAAAACAACTGGGAAGAGAAATTAGAGAAATTAAAATCTATGGAACTAGATGATATCAGAGTCATAGTATCAACTATACCTGTACTCTCAGGTATAGGGAAGAAGAAACCAGAATTACTAGAAATTAAAATCGGTGGAGGAAGCTTAGATGAACGTGTAAAGTTTGCTGAAGAAATAATCGGCAGATACATTACTGTAAATGATGTCTTTGTGGAAGGTCAATTTATTGATGTAATTGGTGTTACAAAAGGAAAAGGTTTTCAAGGAGTGGTCAAGAGGTTTGGCGTTAAGGAGTTACCAAGATGGCATAAACACAGAAAAGGAAGTAGGAAAATAGGGTCAAGAAGCCCAGGATTCGGTACTGTGAGCGAAACACCACAAGCAGGACAAATGGGTTATCACCGTAGAACTGAGTACAACAAGAGAATATTGAAGATAGGACAAAATGGATGGGAAGTTACGCCAAAAGGTGGATTTGTAGGTTATGGAATGGTATATGGACCCTATATAATGGTTCATGGAAGTATGATAGGGCCTCGAAAACGATTACTTGTTCTTAGACATCCAATAAGACCACCCGACTGGCTCCCTATGGAGCCTCCGAAAATAGTTTATTATAGCCATGAAAGTAAACAGGGAGCATGAGGTGTTAGGTGAGAAATAATGGTATGGTCTATACTAGTTCCCTATAAGCTTGAAACACCTAGTACTTATATGTATGATGCTAATGGTAATGCTGTTGAAGAATTGAACCTACCCCCTGTATTTGGATTACCTGTAAGAAAGGATTTGATAAGAAGAGCGTTTTTCTCAGCATTTACTGCAATGCTGCAGCCAAAAGGAAGAGATCCCCTAGCAGGAAAAAGAACAACTGCACGTAGCTGGGGTGTCGGTAGGGGGTTAGCAAGAGTTCCCAGATTACCTAATGGTAGAGCGGCATTCGTAGTATTTGCTCGTGGGGGTCATGCTGCTTTTCCACCAACACCTTATGAGAGGCTCCATGAACGAATCAACAAAAAAGAAAAAGCTTATGCTGTTGCTTCAGCATTAGCAGCCACATCTAAGGTAGAACTTGTTAGAGCAAGAGGACACGTATTTAGTGCTGAAAAACTCCCAATAATTATTGTCGACGAACTAGAAGACAAAATAAGTAAAGCGAAGGAAGCAAAGGAGCTACTTGCCAAACTAGGTGTTTGGGAAGATATAGTTAGAAGCTATGAACGAATACGGATAAGATCCGGTAAAGGAAAAATGCGTGGAAGAAGATACGTAGAGCCCAGAAGCGTATTATTCGTATTAACAAGTTATGACAAACCATTAGCAAAAGCTGTGCGGAACTTCCCCGGCGTAGATATAGCAACTCCAGCAAACCTTGGAATACTCCACTTAGCACCAGGTGGAGTACCAGGTAGGCTAACTATATTCTCAAAATCAGCTTTAGAGAGAATAGCGTCTAAGTACGAGGTGAACACCATATGAGTAGTGAGGAAACAAGATGTTATGAAATAATAATAAGACCCGTACACTCTGAAAAAGCACTTAACCTTATTGACAAGTATAACACATTAACATTCATAGTTAAAAGAACAGCCACTAAACACGATATCAAGCGTGCAGTGGAACTATTATTTGGAGTTAAAGTATTAAGTGTCAGAACACTGATAACTAGTAGAGGCGAGAAGAAAGCATACGTGAAACTAGCACCCGAATATAAAGCAAGTGAAATAGCCTCCCAGTTAGGATTAATCTAATGTGAAAGGTGTAGACTATGGGTAAGCGAATATTACCCCAAAGAATGGGGCGTGGTACACCAACATTCCGTAGCCCTAGTCATAGAAGAGTAGGACCAGCTAGATATCCTCCTCTTAGACCCAATCAGACATTAAGAGGAAAAGTTGTAGACTTAATACATGATCCAGGTAGATGGGTTCCACTGGCAAAAATAGTATTAGAAGACGGTACAGAGTTCTTAACCCCAGCTGTAGAAGGTATGTATGTTGGACAAATAATAGAAATAGGTCCCAACGCTAAGATAAGCAACGGTAATATACTACCTATAGGCAAAATACCGGAAGGTACCCAAATATCAAATATCGAGAAAAGACCTGGTGATGGTGGGAAATTCGTCAGATCTTCTGGTACATATGCACTTATCGTTGGGAGAGCTGGTAAGAGAACCCATGTACAGCTTCCAAGTGGTAAAATAATTGAGGTTCCAAATGATGCAAGAGCAACCATAGGCGTAATTGCTGGTGGGGGCAGAACAGAAAAACCATTGTTAAAGGCAGGTAATGCATATCACAAGTGGAAAGTTAAGGCAAAGAAATGGCCTAAAGTAAGAGGTGTTGCAATGAATGCTGTAAGCCATCCACATGGTGGTGGTAGTCACCAGCACGTTGGTAAGCCCTCAACTGTAGCCAGAGAGACTCCACCAGGTAGAAAAGTAGGACACATAGCAGCTAGAAG
This sequence comes from Staphylothermus sp., assembly GCA_021159785.1. Taxonomy (GTDB): domain Archaea; phylum Thermoproteota; class Thermoprotei_A; order Sulfolobales; family Desulfurococcaceae; genus JAGHDU01. Next base: position 3,883 of record JAGHDU010000192.1, read on the forward strand.
AACTGGTAGAAGAAAGGGTTGATGAAATAAAATATTTCTTAATCATTCATTATATTGAGATAAACATTTCTTCAGAAAATCTATCTTGTTGTAAGGTACAAATATAAGTATGTTGGGACTTTCTTTAGTTTCAATAATGAAATATACTTTGTCATTTATTTTTTTCTTCCTTTTAAAAGAAACATTCTTTGGATTGAACTTTATAATTCTGCATTCGAGATATTTTCCTCTTTCAAGAACAATTCTACTTATAAATGCATCGAAAGGCTTCGATATTTTCCTACTTTTAACTATAGGTTCCCTCCTAATGATACATATCTTGAAATAATCCCGTTCACAATAAAGGTCTATTAGTGCTTTATCACTACCCTCTATGATAAAGCATCCCTTGATAAGCATGCTATCAACCATATCTATGTGTATCAGAACACGGTATTTACTTTTATAACACTCTATAATACATAGATGTTGAATTGGGATTATTAGTATGGAGGAAAATAAAGAAAAGTATTTAGATCTAGAAAATGACCCAGTAGTTAAAAAAGTTATTGATACGTATAGGGATGTTATAAAAGTAAAAAGACCTATTAGAAACCCAGATTTAATGTTGAAAATACTTAGAGAAGAATACAAACTATTAGTTAAACCATATATTGTGTATATCACTATTGCAGCATTTATGAATAATAGACCAGTATTATTTGAGGGCCCTCCTGGAACAGGAAAGACTGAAATAGGGGAAGCTATCTTAACCCTGTGGAGTGGAAAATCAGCTTTTGTTTTGCCATGTAGTGAAAACTATGATGAATATCGTGTTATCGGTGACTTTCATCCAGCCATGGCTATTGCAAAGGGCTTTAATGAAGAAAGTTTTATCCCAAGACCTCTTCTCGCAGCTTTGATAATTGATACGGGAGTATTAATAGATGAGATTAGAAGAAGTAATGAAGACTTTCAAAACTTATTATTAGACATTATTGATAAGAGAAGAAT
>JAGHDU010000030.1 GCA_021159785.1 Staphylothermus sp.
AGGTAATCTATTATTAGGTGTCCATACGTTGCACAAAGGAGTCTTCATCCTATTATCAATGATAATACTCACATCTTTACTAGGCAATATTATAGCAAACAATAACAACAATCATATTATTCCATTACCAGATAAGGATCTCTTAAGAACCTTCTTAGAGAACCAATATGTTCCCGAAATAGGTTTATTGAGAGCTTCGCCATATGAAGAGAATACAACTATTTATGTAGCTAACGACAATGTTTTAGCAGCCAGAGCACTAGAAGTACTAGGTTCTCCACTAGCTACAAAAGTCTTAACTGTGTTAAACAACAACTTTAGCGGAGGCTGGAACGGTAAAATAGATATCCTACTTGGTAGGGACATACCAGATATGTTTTATAGCATGACCCATAAGCCCATAACAGAAATAAACGGTTATAAAATAATGTACGAAATACCTGATCTCACTACTACTATTAACGATTGGTACAATTACGCTGATCTAATAGTATATCGAGCACTAGACAAATTATTATTGGGTTCTAGGCCACACGCTGAACAATTATTCATTAACCTAACCAAGCTATGGGATGGTTACGGATTCTATGATAATCCAGCTGAGGATTACAAAGAGGATATAGGTAATATAACCTATGAAACCTATAAATGTGCATTATTCATTTACCTATACAGAGCATTACAATATGCAGGATCAGAAGTAATATACAACTATACTCATATCTATGAGAAATGTCACGAAATAATAGCAATGGCCCAAGACCCCGTTAAAGGCGGGGTATATACACACTACACGGCAGAAAACGGTACAATCGTTATTCTAAAGGGGCCTGGTAGAGATATGAATACAGAGACAACGAGTATTGTTGTTCTCGCAATTTATAGTGATTATCCGATGATAATCGCTTATCATGATTGCTAGTATGTTTCTGTTTTTACAGCTCTTTTAATGAAAAGCAACATGAACACTAATAATATGATCACAATGACGAAACCGAGTATGGATAGCGCATATAGGATATTAGCATTTGTTCCTGCACCAAAACATATTGGTATAAAGAATATTATTATGCAACCAACTGCTCCGCCATGTATGGTTGTTTCATTTAAACCACTTAGAATACCGAATATTATTGCTGAGAAAATTATGATAATGCCTATGAATATAAGCATATAGCCGAGAACCACCCATGAGTGTTCATTTTTCATTTCTATGTCCACCCCTTTAACCCTATTATATATGTCAATAATACCAAGGTTGTGAGAACAATAGCTAGTATGAGCATTAATAAGGAAATGTTTTTAGAAGAACCAAAGACTATGGGTATCGGGCCTATTATTATAACTCCACCAGTTTCAACATGTCCTTCTTTTCTAGTGCCTGAAAACATTCCAATAAATATAATCAGGAAACCAACAAATATTAATGCTATACCAATAATTATGCCGTAAAACAAGTAGTCGGGCCAGAGAATATTGGTTTGGTTTACCAAGTATATCCTCACCCATAACTATTTACGTGGATCAAGCCATATTATTTCTTGCAGAAGGTGGATATCATGCTCCCCTATACAGTCCTAAGAACTAAGATCATTGATATTGATGGTAAAAAAGTAGTAGGGTTCGAAATAGATCTTCCGAATGCACCACCACTCATCATTCTGAGAGGAGATAAAGGATTCATAATGTGCGGATATCTTGACATAGAAGTGGCAGAAAAGCTCAATATAATAGCTGCTAGAATAACTGGTGTGAAAAATATTGAGGAAACACTTGATAAAACAATTAGTGAGGCTACAAGCAAAGCTGTCGAACAAGGAATAAAGCCAGGTATGAAAGTTAGAGATGTGCTCAAAACACTATAACTTTAATTCGGTGAAATCTTTGGCACACAAGAAGATCTTGGGCATTTCTCTGACATCCATTTCATTTCTGCTAATACTCATATATACGCTTGGATTGTTCATATACCCTGATTTAAAGATATTTAACGTAGAGTTATCAGAATTACTCATAAAAGGAACAATTTACGTACTAATACTTGTGTTTGCATGCATTATAGGATATATTGGGTATAATTATCTAAAGACATCGCCTCCTGATATAGAGGAAGTTCTAAGAGAATACAAAGAATATGTTAGGAAGTAAATCCTTTAAGAGAGGTGAAACGAATGCATAGGAAAGTAAAAATAATAACAACTATTGGTCCTTCAAGTGGAAATTATGATACTATATACAGAATGATCCAAGAAGGAGTGGATGGATTTAGAATAAATTTTAGTCATGGTGAACCCCAACAATGGGATGAATGGATCAAGATGGTTAGAGAAGCGTCTACTAAGTTAGAGAAAGAAGTAGCATTAATTGGTGATATACCGGGTCCACAGATACGTATTGGGAATTTACCTGTGCAAGAAATAAAGACGAAGGAGACTGTTAAATTAGTTTTTAGCGAAGAAACCAATGAAATGAAGGTAATTCCTATTCCGATAAAGAAAGTTTTTGAAATACTGGAACTTGGTGATACTTTATTAATCGATGATGGAAGAGTTATATTGAGAATAATTGATGTAGGCGAGGAAGAAGCTGAAGCCATTGTATTGAATGATGCAACTCTTTATCCTAGGAAAACGCTGGTAGTATTTGGAAAAGAAGTAGATTTACCGGTTTTAACTGCTAAAGACATAGAGTTACTCAAGTACTCGGTTTCTAGAGACTTGGCATTTGTAGCTATAAGTTTTGTTAGAAGACAAAACGATGTCCTGATAGTGAGAGATTTATTGAATCGACTGGGTGGCAAGGTCAATATTATATCGAAGATAGAGACTAGATCAGCTGTACGGAACCTAAAAGAGATTATAGAAGTGTCGGATGCAATTATTATAGCACGCGGAGATCTAGGCATGCATTTCAGCTTAGAGGAAATACCAAAGATACAACGTAGGATAACTAGAGAATCGATTATGCTTGGAAAACCAAGTATTGTAGCAACACAGCTCCTTGAATCCATGGTCAATTACCCAAGGCCAAGTAGGAGCGAAGTAGTAGATGTTGTAACCGCCGTGTATGATCTTGTAGATGCATTATTATTGACGGATGAAACAGCTATTGGAAAATATCCCGTTGAAGCTGTCAAGTGGCTGAAAAGAATAATCGCGTCGGCAGAATCTACGATTATAATGGAACAAGTAGCAAAGATTAGGGAGAAGACAATACTTGAGACACTGAGAGAGAAATACGCTATTGGTTTAACACTTCTGGCTGAGAAAATAAACTGTAAAATACTTATATTTACAAAATCATCAACAATCCCACCATTAATATCTAGGTTCAGACCACAAGTACCTGTTTATGTTGGAACAATTAACAAGAAAATAGCAGAAAAACTAGCAATATACTATGGTATAAAACCATATACTTTACCACAAGTACCCACAGACAAGACAATAGATTACGACCAAGGAGTAAGATTATTGTATAACTACTTGAGGAATAGAGAAGAGATTACATACGGGGAAATAATAGCTGAAGCTTATGGTAGGAGAGAAACCGAAATACATGAGATAAAGATCAGACAAGTTATCTGAGAAAATGTTTAGATTAGAACATGTAAAAGCCGCCGGCGGGATTTGAACCCGCGACCGCCGGCTATCCCACGACTTCGGTTTTGGATGATCCGTTACGAGGCCGGCGCTCTACCGAGCTGAGCTACGGCGGCTTATTCATAAATTTCTTCTAGAGAATAAGGGGATAAAAAATTAATTTTTAGGTTTTAAATCATGATAAATCGAGAACTTATTCTTTGAAAGCCTTAATACCGTTGAGAGCCATGTCTTTTATTACTTCATAGGGATTTTTTGCTTTAACGATTGCTGAAGCTACTAGTACTCCGCTTGTTCCAAGCTTTATAGCAGCATACACGTCTTCTCCCTTGCTGATACCAGCACCTGTTAGAATAATTACTTCACTGTTTACTTTACGTATTAACTCCACGCTTCGGGTAATAACCTCGGGTTTTGCCTTACTTACTGGTATACCTGTACCAATGAGCTCTGGCGGCTCAACAGCCACCATGTCTGGCTTTAAGACCGCGACTGCTGCCCCTGTCTCTGGTACATCTGCGCATACAAGAGTCTTTAATCCAAGTCCTCTAGCTTTCCTTATTAACCAATTAATATCCGCTAGTTTTAACCTATGTTCGCTATGATTCAATAATACGCCATGGATGCCAGCTTCTTTTAGTCCTTCTAGCGGTATGAATCCTGTTCTAGCACCTGGTTCAACTGGATCTGCATGTTGTGCATAGACCTTTATTTCAGTACCCTTTACTACTTCTAGAACTGATTTAATCTCTGTGTATGGTGGTATTAATATGATCTCTACACCGGTTTCTTCCCATACTTTCTTTGTATCACGTGCGATTCTTACTGCGTTCTCACCAAAACTGTAGGGATAATATGCTTTGAAGTTCACTGCTACAATTGGTTTTTCAACCATTCTGAACCACCAGGTTAAGAATTACATTGAATGAATGGACTTAATGGGTATGTAATTGTAAAAAATACTTTTGGAGGTGAATTAGTGTGTTTATTTTTCATCGCCACCAGTTAAGAGGGCGCTGTGTCTTTTGATAACGTGTACTTCTTCTACTTTGACAAACCTATCTTTTAGTTTTTCTAGTACGGCTGGTAATGTTGTGTACTCCATTTCTTCTGGTCCTAGACGGTGTGGCATAAATGGACCGTGTCTTCTCATGTATTCTGCTATTACTTGTGCAAATCTTCTTGTTTCATCGAATGCTACGTCGTCGAACAAGTCTACTGGTCCAATTAATCTGCCGCGAGATATGTTCCATCCGAGTGCCATTACACGTGGTGGTCCATCGAATCTAGTAACCTTTGCGTATCTCTGTGGTACAGGTATCATTGGACCATGATGGCTTCCACGCATCCAGCCTGCAACGAGATGTGGAAATGCAAATGCTTCGAGTATTTCACCAACAGCTGGTAATCCATGTTGTGCTCTCACAATTGCGACTGGGTCGTCTTTACCAACATATTTACCTGCTATGAGGTTTAAGCGTTCAACACTTACAACAGCTGCTTGTAGATTATCAGACTTCCTGTATATTCTTCTAATCACGTATCTACTGGGTGTACCTATTAGTGCGAGAATGTCATACATTTCTTCGGGAGAATTCAACTTAACGCTTTTACCTTCAAATACATCGTATACTTCGAATACGAATCCTTCATGCATTCTTGGATCGATTACTAATCCCGCAGTGTTAAATGGATCAGCGAAGATCCTGAATAATGGTAGGTTGAAAGCACCTGGCTCTGTTTTGTCAGCATGGAATGTTATTATTGTTTCAGCCTTTCTTTCAACCATTTCAATTTCAGCTACACCAGGCCCCATTCCTCTTACGTTTCCTGAGAATGCGTCACTTAGCAAGTCTTGTCCTGCAGCATATAGTTTTAGTTCTTTTGCAACTTTTGCAGCTGCTTGAAAAGCATTCCATGCTAATTCATGGATTTCTGGAGCGTCTACACCTTTTTTATGAGTCATTATTAATTGGATATCGTCACCTACATGTGTTACATAGAAGTCTATTAGGAGGCCTTTTTGCTTAGCCTCAGCCAAGACTTTTGTTGCTGCTGCTAACTGATCTGGATGTGGCATAACGTGTCCAGCCATACTTCCAACATCTGCCTTAATAATGGATAATGTAATTTTTTCCTCACTCATATAAACCACTCTCGTAATACATTTTTC
>JAGHDU010000005.1 GCA_021159785.1 Staphylothermus sp.
GTTCTGATTTATTGCATCATCTATTATTTTATCTAGTTCTGATTCGCTAATTCTTGTTAATCCTAGTTTCTCAGCCGCTTCTTCGGGTAGTGTTCCAGGATGTTTAGCTATATATGATAGAATCTCAGGTATGGCTTCCTTGGAAACTTTGTCTTCAGCTACGAGCTTCAAGGTTTCCTCAATATCTTCATCGGAAATGTTTTCTATCGGTATGCCTTCTCCTTTTAACATTTTCAAAGTATTTGTAAGTGTTGATGCTATTAGTTTTGGAGATAACTTATCACCGTACTTACTTACTAGTTGTTCAAATAAATCAAGTCTTAAATCGTTCAAGATCGCATTAGCTAGTTCTTTGCTTAATCCATATTCCTTAATAAACCTATTTAGCTTGATCTCTATTGGTTCGGGGACATATTTCTCTGCTTCTTTTAGTAATTCATCCGTAACTTCCACTGGAGGTATATCGGTTTCTGGATACATTCTAGCAGCTCCTGGTCTTGGTCTAGTATATTTTGTTGTTCCATCTGGATTAGCTGCACGTGTTTCTTCAGGGACACCTTTTAATGCCTGCTTAGCTCTCTGAATAACAGCTTTCAGTGCTTTATACGCTTTATCCTTTTCATCAGCTACAATTACAATTGCGTCTTTGTCTTTATCTGCACCCAACTTATCATATAATTTATCAACTTCTTCTGCACTAATACCATATCTTGGCAATTCGTCTGTATGGAATAAACCACCGACTCCTCCCCATACTCTAGCATAGTCTGCTAGTTCTGTTCCAAATCTCCTTCCTGGTTGAACTTCTCTTCCTAGGAGACCTTTAAACCCGGGTAGAATTATTGCATATACTCCATGTCCTTTTCTGTTTATAATCTTTCTAATGATCTTAGACTTAGTTTCCCTAAATATATCGGTTACATCATGTATTACTTCTGATATGTCTTCTTCTTTTATACCTCTGTTATGAAGTTCTTCCTTAATTTTCAATAGATTGTTCTGTCTCATTACTTCATATTCTACAACTTTAGATATTAAGTAGAGGTGTTGAACACCCTTTATCTCGATCTTTGCTCCTCCCTTGATCGAGATATTGAGATCCTGTCTGATGGTTCCGAGTCCTCGTTTAGCTTTACCCGTAAGTCTAACTAATTGTCCTATTTTGAAGGCAATTCTCTCAGCTTGTTCTGGGTCATGAATATCTGGTGCTGTCGCTATCTCGATCAACGGTATTCCTAATCTATCAAGCTTATATTTAACAAGGTCTTTTTCTTCTCCTAACTTTCTTGCAGCATCTTCTTCTAGACAGAGTGTTTGTATACCAATCTTTTTGTCACCATCCATTATGTACCCGTCTAGAGCGATTATGGATGTTCTTTGAAAACCAGATGTATTACTACCATCGATGACTATTTTCCTCATAACATGGATTTCATCGACTATATACATGTTAAGTGCTTTCGCTACAGCTAAAGCTACTACTAACGCTTCTCTATTGAGTTCGTGTGGAGGTTCTTCATCAGCTTCCACTAGACATGAAGCTGTTCTAGGGGCTTGATATTCATATTTTCTCCCCTTTTTCCACTCAAGAAGAGCAGCTATATCAACTTCTCCTAATTCGCTACGCGTTGGTCTAAGTTCTCTTACAAATATATCTTCTGGACCAGTTTCAACTAATTTTGTCGGACAACTACAGAATAATTTTTCTTTTGTATCTAATTGTATATGGATTTCTAAACCAACTTTGAGTCCAATTTGTTCATAATTTATTTTATTGGTCATATATGTGGCCACCTCGGGTACAAATCTATTGTTAAACGAGGGTTCATTTCACCAGCAGTATTTGTTGTCATTAATGCTCTAACTTCGTCTAAGTTTCTCGTTTTTGAACCAAGAATCCATGATAACTTAACATAAGCTGTTTCTGGGAGCATATCATTTCCTGGAATCACACCCGCTTCTATGAGTCTTCTACCAGTGCTGTATACATACATGTCAACTCTTCCGAAGAGACACTGACTTGTCATCACCACAGGTATTTCTTCTTCGACAGCTCTTTTAATGGCATCAACTACCCTATTGGTTATGTGGCCTAGACCTGATCCCTCTATAACTATTCCATGGTATTTCTTATCAACAAGATAATGAATGATATCAATCTGGAAACCAGGATATGCTTTGATCAAAGCTACTTTTTCATCAAACTTATTTTCAAGAACAGGTTCTTTCTGCTTATTTCTTTCTTCTATTATTTTGTTAACTATTTTGATTTTCTTTTCATAGGGATCTATCACTGCTAGTGGTTTATCGTTAATAGTTTGAAAAGCATCCCTTCTACTTGTATGCATTTTTCTGACTTTTACGCCTCTATGTGCTAAAGCATAGGTATCACCGGTCTCGCCATGCATCACTACAACAGATTCTGCAAACGGTGCTCGAGACGCAGTTAAGAACGCTGATAATAAGTTAAATGCTGAGTCAGAACTTGGTCTATCACTACTCCTCTGTGCACCAACAAAGACTATCGGTACTGGCTTATTCCTAATGGCAAAAGCCATTGCGGCTGCTGTATAAGCCATCATATCTGTACCATGTGCTACAACTATTCCATCAACTCCTTCAAGCATCTCTTCGTATATTTCCCTTGCTATTTTTTCCCAATCACGGGGCGTAATATCTTCCGAGAAAACGTTAAGTATCTCTCTAGCATCTAGTACTGCAATATCACTTATCTCGGGAATAAACTCTATTAATTCCTCAACGCTCAAGGCAGGCCTTACAGCACCGGTTTCGTAGTCCACTTTTGAGACAATAGTTCCACCAGTACTAAGAAGTGTCACTTTCGGCAAATCAAGATTCTGAGTTCTTACTCTAGGCTTAAGAGAGGGGGTTATTGTACTTCGTTTTTGCTTAATAAATATCTCCGTATATTCATCGACGCGAACACCAATATTATAACCATTATTTAGCTTGATCACGATAATTGGTTTATCACCATAAAGTTTCTCACGAGGCATTAATACTCCTTCAAAGACTTTTTCTTTTTTCTTAATAACTATTCTATCTCCAACTGAGACATTCTTTTTTCTAAGTATTTCAGCTACTCTTCCCTTATAACCAAAGTAATCACTGTCCAAACCTAGCACCTATAATTCTATTTATGAGATGATAAAAACTATGTTTGTAACAAGAATTAAAATGAATTCCCAAAGATATATATTATGGAGTATCTTCCCGTAACTCTTATACGTTTTTATAACCAAGAAAAGAACGGGTGTTAAGAATTCAAACTTAAATTTAGTTTCATTATAATTCTAGTTGTGAGCCCGGGTACAATTTTAAAATTCAATACAATGTAAAGAACTGTTTTCTTGTTAAAAATATTCATCTTCTTCTAGGTACTTGTTGTGCCGCTAATACTATTCTTCTCACATATTCCCATCTATTCCTCATTCTAGGAGGCTTATTCTTCTTTTGCTTAGGCGGAATCTTGGGTGTTTGACTCCTTACTTTTCCTGCTTTTGTCAATGAACCGTGGCTAGGCATGGCTTAACACCTTTTACCAAGATATGTTAAATACCCTAATAATGCTTTAAGTTTTTAGGGATATTTAAATATTGGTATAGGTGTAAGTGATCTATAGGAGTCGGTGATATGTGATGAAAAAAGCGTACCTAGCTGAATCAGTAGTAGGAGTGTTCGCGTTTAATGAAAAAGGTGAAGTCATTGCAAAATCAGTAGCCCCAACTAATTTGGATGAAAATGTCGAATATTTATTAAAGATCGAAAGAGGAGAAGAAACTCCACAGCTTAAAGAGGTCTTATCAAAATTAAAAGAAGATGGTTACACGACAGTTGTAGTTGAAACTGCAGAAACGGGTAGGCATGTTTCCTCTAATGGTTTAGAACCAGTGGTTGAAATCGGTCATCTAGGAGCTTTAAAGCTTAGAGAAAACATTGTCGACTACGCTATTGAAGCAGGGTTTGCGAAAGATAAAGATGACTATTATTCAAAACTCCACGAGATATCCCTAGAGCTAACACGTAGAAAACTCAGGAGAGCCGCACAAAAGAGAGACCTACTAGCGGTACAGGCAATTAGAGCAATTGATGATATAGATAAAACGATCAACCTCTACGTTGCAAGACTGAGGGAATGGTATAGTTTACACTTCCCAGAACTTGATGAACTCGTACGTGAACACATAGACTACGCAAGAATAGTTTACGAACTAGGTCATAGGACCAACATAACAGTAGAAAATCTCAAGAAACTAGGCTTCAGTGAACAAAAGGCAAAGAAGATAGCAGAAGCAGCACAAAAGAGTATGGGAGCAGATCTCAGTGACTTCGATATAAAATACATACAAACACTTGCAGGAATTATCCTCGACCTATACAAATTAAGAGAGACACTCGAAGACTACATAGAAGCTATAATGAAAGAAGTAGCACCAAACATAACTGCATTAGTAGGTGCAAAACTAGGTGCAAGACTCCTAAGCCTTGCAGGAGGATTAGAGAATCTCGCAAAGCTACCGGCAAGTACAATACAAGTACTAGGCGCCGAAAAAGCATTATTTAGAGCACTGCGTACAGGCGGCAAACCACCTAAGCACGGAGTAATTTTCCAGTTCCCAGCAATTCATAGAAGCCCAAGATGGCAGAGAGGAAAAATTGCTAGAGCGTTAGCAGCAAAACTAGCCATAGCAGCTAAAGTAGATTACTTTACTGGAAGGTTTATAGGAGATAAACTAAGAGAAGAACTTGAGAAGAGAATTGAAGAAATAAAGAAGCTATACGCAAAACCACCAGCAAGAAAAAGAGAAGAAAGACCACCAAGACCGAAGAGAAGGAAAGGAAGAGGAAGGAGAAGAAGGAGAAAGTGAAAAGGAGGTGTGAGATATGTCACAAGTCGTTAATATTAGACCCCATGATAAATACTTCGGAGTATACATTGTAGAGCTTGAAGATGGAAGCATTAGATTTGCAACAAAGAATCTGGTTCCAGGTCATAGAGTATATGCTGAGAGACTATACAAGTGGCAAGGAGAGGAATATAGGGAATGGAACCTTTATAGGAGCAAACTAGCAGCAGCACTTGCAAATGGATTAATGGAACAACCTATCAGAGAGGGACACTCGATTCTATACCTCGGAGTAGCTACTGGTACTACAGCAAGCCATGTATCTGATATTGTTGGCCCAACTGGCAGAATATACAGTGTGGAATTCGCGCCACGAGTAATGAGAGAATTTGTATTAGTAGCAGATGTTAGGAAAAACCTGTACCCAATATTAGGAGATGCTAGAAAGCCCAAGGAATACTGCCATATAGTCGAAATGGTTGATGGATTATATGCTGATGTCGCGCAACCAGACCAAGCAACAATAGTAGCCGACAACGCCGAATACTTCTTAAAAGACGGGGGATACCTACTATTAGCGATAAAAGCAAGAAGTATTGATGTAACAAAAGAACCAAGTGAAGTATACAAGAGAGAGATAAATACTCTAAAAGAAAGAGGATTTGAAATCCTAGATGTTGTACACTTAGAGCCCTATGATAAAGATCATGCTATGGTATACGCAAGATATAGGAGGAAGTAAATAAATATTTAATCACTTTTTTAAATATCCCTACATAGAAGGGGTATTATTTGAAATGACCAATAAAATTCTTGACAAACTGATAGATGATATAATGGGTAACTTGAAAAAAGCAGGATTCGTAGTTGAATATATAAATTATCCAGAAAACAAGCGTTCTATAGACATAGTAGGTCTCCACGGACAAAAAAGACTAATGATTAAGGTAACAGTGGATGCATCTTACTTATCAGATTTAGAAGTAAAAGACTTAAAGAAAGCCTCAGTAGCATATAGTGCGACACCCTTAGTTGTATCCGAAAAATACAGAAAGAAGAGAATGGAATCCGACGTTGTTTATCGTAGAAAAGATCTTTATATAATATGCACAGAACTCTTAGAGAGATACTTCTTAGAAAATGATAAACCCTTAGTATATGACGTGCAAGGTAATTATGTAGTAAAGATCAATCCGCAAAAGTTCCGTGAAAGAAGACTCGAACTTGGATACAGTTTAGGGGAGCTTGCTGACAAAATAGGTGTATCTAGAAAAACAATATACGAATACGAGAGAGGCAATATCAGCGTTACAGTCGACAAAGCAATTAAAATTGCAAATATCATGGGCGAAGACGTCTTCGAAGAAATAGATCTTCTAAAACAAGAAATAGTACAAATAATAGAGGAAGAAATACCAAGAAATAAAATAGAAGAAATTCTCATGGAAATAAGTAAAAGAAAAGGAACCATATTGTACAAATTATTTAGGACACCAATAGACTACGTTCTAAGATCTGGAAAATATAAGATCTCGATAATTAACGCAAGAAGAGACTACGAGAAACTGAAAATAAAGATCAAAGAAGCTGAAAGAATAACAAGACTCACAAGATCTAAAGAATTAATTATTAGGAATCCAGAAGATATAAGGCTTATCGAAAGACATCTTCTCGAAGAATAGATGAATCCTTATAAAACCAAACTATTGGCTAAGCATTAAACTTATTCTTTTGCTTATATTAACTTCTGCAAACATAAATGTCTATATTCGGTGCATGAATGTTGAAAGCTTACATTATAACGGGAAGGCCCGGATTAGGTAAATCGACATTATTTAGTAACATAGTAAATGAATTAATCAAACACAATATAGTCGTAGGTGGGATCAGAAGCCCAGAAGTAAGAGACAGTAAAGGATATAGAATTGGTTTTAAAATTGTTGATTTGCTATCTGGCGAAGAAGGGTGGTTGGCTAAAAGGAATTATTCTTCACCTATACGAGTCGGAAAATATGGTGTAGTTGTAGATGAAGCAAGAAAAATAATTGAGAAAGCACTAACAAGAGCAATAAACGAAGCAGATGTTATAGCAATAGATGAAGTTGGTCCCATGGAGCTCAAAATAGATTTGTTCAGACAATTACTCTACAATGTTCTCAAAAGCAATAAGCCTAAAATCCTAGTATTCCACATAAGATTAAACGACCCAACCATATGGAAAAATTTGAAAGAATACGAAATTTTCACAGTGACACTAGAGAATCGTGAATATCTAAACAAAACATTACCCGAGAAAATTCTCAAAGAAATACAAGAGCTCCTTGCAAAAAGGTGAGTAAAATAGATGTATACAAACGTCTTCGATTGGGAAGAAATAATTGTTGAAGGTCTAGCCAAGATAATTATCCCGAGAAGGGAGTTATTTATAAGACCTGATGGTGTTTATGAACCTGCATGGTCTCCTGTATTTTATAATCCTCTAATGGAGTTTAATCGTAGCATAACGGTCCTTGTTACAACTACTTATTTTAACAACAAGGATTTTTTCTTTATAGAACCACTAAGTGGAACCGGCATAAGAGGAATTAGATTAGCTCTTGAATCTAATGGTTATGGATATATTAACGATGTAGACCCCTTATCATACTACTACATGGAGAGAAACATCACATTAAATAATATACGCGAAAAGTTAATTCCAACAATTAATGAAGCAAATACTTTTCTTAACAATTTTACATTCAGTGGTGTGATCGTTGATTACATTGATATAGACCCTTATGGCTCACCTATTCCCTTCATAGATTCAGCCATAAGACCCCTAGGTAAGAACGCATTAATAGGAATCACAGCAACTGACACAGGACCATTAACATGTAGTCATAAACAAAAGACATTACGAAGATATGGTGTTAGATGCCAAAAAATTGATTTCGGCAAAGAATTAGGGTTGAGGATTCTATTATACAATATAGCTTTTAGAGCGGCCAGTAACGACGTAGCAGTTTATCCATTAATTAGTTATCAGCATAAGTACTATTATAGAGTGTTCCTAAAGACTGTTAGAAGCGGAAACGAATCGTACAAGATAATGGATAAGTGCAGTGGATACATAGTTTATAATCTAGAGAACCTCGACAGAAAATTCATCAAAGAACCTAGTGAAGTCATTATAGGAAGTAATCAGAAAACATTGATTATAGGACCAATTTGGATATGCTCTCTTGGAGATTCTGCTTTTATCAAGAAAGTTGTTAATGAGGGAATTAAACGGGAATATATGAGTAAAGAAATAATAGATTTTCTTGAAGAACTAGCTAGAGAAACCGATATTAATCAACCATATATAAGGTACGACAAATTGTTTGGGCTTCATAAGAAAAATATGCCGAGTATTCATTCGTTTATTGAGTTAATAAGAAAACATGGATATGAAGCATATAGGACGCATTTTGATCCTAGAGGCATTAAAACAAATGCACCCATAGAAACTTTATACGAAATTATCTCTTCCTTCTAACCCTTCTACGTCCATATACATTATCAACAATCCATTTACTTAACCAATCACATATACGTGGATCATAGTATCCTCCTTCATAACATGCATCGATGTAAGGACAATACATACACGGTATATCAATGAATTTCTTGATCTCAATCAAGGGTCTCTCGATTATCTCTTCTTTCTTCTCTTTACTTTCATATTCCTTTAATGCACCGGGAATAGCTATCACTCTAAAAGTTTTTCTACCACCATAAACTATTGGTTCTCTCTTCACAAGACCTAATTCCTCGAGCTTTTTAAGAGAACGGGACGCATCTCTACTTGTTATTCCCAGTTCTTTCCAAAGAACATTTTGGGGAATACCTTGTTCTCCCCTTTCAAGCACGTAATAGTAAATTTTCCTATCCAATTCACTGATCTTCCTCGGCATATCTATATCAGCCCCTTCTAAAAACAATGCTAATAATCAATTGTTTACTTAATAATAATACTTAACAATGTTTATTTCCAACTATTGTTTTAAGCAACACAGAATATATTTTTTCTCGTCAATAAAATGTTACAAAATGGGAAAAATATGGGATAATGTTATAACGAAACAGTTA
>JAGHDU010000027.1 GCA_021159785.1 Staphylothermus sp.
TAATAAGATTGTTAGATGATGTATTTTATTTCAAACAATGAATCTAAATTAAAATTCTGTCTTTATATCAGATTTAATGAAACCTCGTTTCAATAAATAGATTTTTATAGCAAATAGTGTTAATATGAAAATATAGTTGGGGGGATAATTGTGGGTTATAAAGCCCTTACAAGATTAGAGACTGTTCTTTCTGTTCTTGTTGTTGTATTATTAGTAGTAGCCATAATAGGTTGGATGCAACCTACTCAGCAACCGACTCAGACGCCAACCACAACTACGCCAGAAGCCGAGAAAATGTACTATATACCCATACTCAATAAATGGATGACAGAAAGCGAGATCAAAGAGGAGATCCAAAAGGAGGGTACAGTAATAATCGCCGATTGGACCTATGGTGGCCTTGTGGAAACATATCATGTGCCAGCGTTTAAGAAGTATATTAAAGATCATTGGGGCGTCGATATCGATGTAAAATGGATTGGTACACAAGAACCCGAGGTAATTATATCCTCCGTGATACAAGCTGTTAAAACAAGGCAGGCACCACCATACGATGTAGTAGCTATTGAAGCACCATATTTCTTTAGAGCCAAGAGGGCTAATGCATTAGAACCAGCAATATATGTCGGTAATCCTTTGATGAATAATCTAGGATATGTTCACCCATTCTTCCTACAGTTCCAGCCTTATGGAGTAGTATTCCAGGCAATAGATACAGCTGGTATGCTTGTCAATACAGAAAAGGCTGGATGGATTAAAGACTATAGAGATCTAGCTGACCCTAGGTTAAAGGGTCATGTAATACTTCCGACACCAGGAACGGTTCACTTTGCTAACTTCTTAGTAAACCTAGCCTTAGCTATGGACAAAGATTACAAGAACCCACAAGAAATGGAAGAGGTTATAAAATTTGCTGCAGAAAAAATACATCCCAACATACTGAGATATACTGTGTCCGAGGCAGAAATTATCGAGTATCTTGAGAGAGGAGAAGCATGGGCTGTTGCATGGTGGTGGTACTTAGCTCCTGTTGAAGCTGTAAAAGGTTATCCAATAAGTAGAGTTGCCCAACCACAGGGAAGTGTATTCATACCCGGTATTGCATGGATACCTAAGGGCGTTAAACACCCAGTACTAGCTCAATTATTCATAAACTTCCTAATGAGTCCAGACTTCTGGTTTGCTTTAGATTTCCCACAGTACAGAGAATCTAAGGAAGACTTTCTAATGCTACACCAGAACCTATTAAATGATACCAATTATGAGCTATTACCAGACTGGATCAAACCAATGTACTCCGAGATATATCCATACCCCTTAGATAAAATGTATGAATGGTATGTATTCCCAGACTACGAATACATCGAAGAACATACCGAGGAATGGTCTAATCTATTCAACCAATACGCTGGTCTATCCTAGCCGAATAGATTTTTATTGCTGATATCCTATTCAATCATTTTTTAAATTCAACATAAGAACAAGTTAATAGATAAGCCTAAAAATTTCTGAGCAAATATTAAAAGTAATGATTGCTTTGATGACTCGAAGAATGCATTCGAGGTCGTCGAATTGACGAAGCTATACAATTATTTAGTGTATCTGGCTTTAGTTCCTACAGTTATATATATTATACTCTTCTGGATTATACCAATAGCACATGTATTTGTTATTAGTTTAACCCACAAAGACTCCTTCCTTATGGGATCCCCTGAATTTGTTAATGGACAAAATTATGAAACAGTCTTTTCTATGTATGGAGAGAGTATTAGAAACTCAATATTGTTACCATTTTCGGCAGCCGTCCTAGATCTGGTTTTGGGGTATCCCCTTGCGTATTTACTTGTCAGGAAAAAGGTCTTGTTTCAGAATGTTATAAGGGCCTCACTAGTCTTTCCATACTTCGGAGACCTCTACATATCCTATGGTTTATGGAATATGTTTCTCCCTGGAGGGTTATTCGATATATTCTACAACATTTTCGGTATATCATATAAACAAATACTTTATACACCCTACGCTGTCGTATTTGGTTTCTCAATATTCACACTCCCCTTCATGGTTCTCTATGTATCATCTAATCTCCAAGAAGTAGATTATGTATTAGAAGAAGCTGCATTGACGCTTGGTGCTTCACGTATAAAAACATTCTTTAAGATAATACTTCCTCTCACATTACCTGGAGCAATAGCAGGTTTCTTAGCATGTTTTGGATGGAACCTTGGTGGATACCTTATACCGTTATTGCTTGGTGGAGTAGAATCTGGTAATGTAATAACAGTAAAAATAGTTTATCTAACTCTTCAAATACACAACTATGGTGTAGCAGCTGCTTTAGCTGTAATTCTTACAATGATGACTATGTTTACAACATATCTCACGTTCAAGGTCACTAAATTCATTAAATAGGGTGAGAAAAATGGCTTTGAAAAACAGAATAGATATGGTATTGGTTGCAAAGATCATATATCTAGTACTAGTGATATTCATAATTATATCACCATTTGCCTTCATATTCTATAGAGCAATAACTTATAGAAAACCTACGGGAATAGAATTTGTAGGATTAAAATTCTTCTACCAGATAACTGAAGATTACTGGAAGGCACTTGGTAATTCAATCGTTGTAGGACTTCTAGTTTCACTATTTGATTTCTTAATTGCTTTTCCACCGGCTTATATCTTAAACAAATATGATTTCAAATACAAGAAGCTGATTGCTGTAATTCTTGTTGCACCAATGTTTACACCCGATGTAGTAGCTGGTGTTGGGCTATCTTCCGTATATTTCAGATACTATAGACTGTATGGTACCTTGCTGGGTACAGTGCTTGGACTAGCATCAACAAGTTATCCAATGATGTTCCTACCACTTCTAGTATCTATAAGAAACCTTGATCCAACATATGAAGAAGCTGCAAAAACCTTAGGTGCATCACCACTTCATACCATATTTCGGGTTGTTTTACCACTTATAGGTCCTGGTATATTTAGTGGTTTCTTATTGACATTCGTATGGAGTATAAACAACTATTTGCTACCGTTATTCATTACTGGTCCAGGAATAGATCTTCTGGCAGTAAAACTGTACTCTGATATAAGGTGGTGGGGGCTTCTTGGAAGAGTAGCCGCAGAGGCATCGATTCTCCAATTAGTAACATTTGGTGTAATGCTACTATATCTTAAGACACTAGGTACTAAATATCTGAGTGGTTTCTCATTCTAAACAATTTATTTGGTGAAATCCAGTGGAGTTTATCAAGAAGCATTATTTAGTGCTATCAGCTATAATGATATTAGTTCTAGCGTTGCCGCTCTTTTCTACCAATACAAGCATTTACGGGATGCGTTATGTTAACTATACAGTCCTTGTTAAAGCAGAAGACAGCTTTTTATCTTATGGTAATACAGTAGATTTTGTAATAACCCCATCACTTGGTCCAATTAAATATAATATAACACTTAACCCTTTTGATGTATTTAAAATAGAACGCATATCGAACTACATGGACTATACGCTAATTACTGCAAAAATAGTGAAAGAAAATAATAAAGCAGAACTCGTCAAAGGACTGTTAACGATATTCCATAAGAACACGGTAATAATCAACGAGACATTCTATTTATTCCTAGTACCTAGACAAAAAATTGTAATATCATCTGAGGGCATTGAGATTTTCTTTAATGATGAAGAGAATATAAGTATGTGGCATTGGTTTATTAGAGCACCACACAAAGCAGGGTTCAAAATATTCATTGCCCCCGCACTTTATGATTTCAACTTACTAAGTGATTATCTTAATCTAGAGGTCTTTGTGAAGCGCGTTACATTAAGGAATAATACATGGTGGCCTCTACGCAACCTTGGAGCATTTATTGTCAATAAAAGTTTGAACGAGTTAATATCTATAGAGAAACAAGACAATTACTATATCATAAATGTTACAGAATGGCCTGAATACGTAAATGGTGTAACAATAGCATATTCGGGTAAAATAGCTTACGAGAAAAAATATGGGTACAATATATACAATCTAAAACTCGGTTTCACTTCTCCGCTTAATATATATATTATAGTTCCGGCAAGACTAGAGGTTGTTGGACTATTCGTAGGAAACATCCCCATTAAAACTTACAAATGTCTATATGCTCCTCAAGGATACGGGTGTTATTGTGCCAAAATTAATACAGCTATACTAAATAATTATGAGATAGAAATAGTGATATCTACCTCTTAAAAACAGTAGCACGAGTAAATCCTAAGTAAATCCTCTCTCCGGTTTCAAGGTTCATGTATTTGAATCTCTTCTCACCATAAACATCAACTTTTATTGGGTTCTTATAGCCTACATCAACTTCAAGTCTAATATATGGTCCTACAAAGATCTTCCTTATAACCCTGCCTTCGATAACATTCATAGTTTCCATATTCGTTTGTTGAAAATGATCCTTTGTCCTCGAAACAATGATATCCTCGGGCCTTATAGCGACAATAACACTGTTATTAACATCTAGATCTCCTCTAACTTTTGCTTTTATTACCAGTGGACCTATATCAATAGTAGCTAAATATTTATCTCTTTGGACTTCCTTTATGATTCCTTCTAAGAAGTTGCTAGAACCGATAAAATCTGCTATAAAGGGTGATTGTGGATTGGTATATAATTCTATAGGGGTACCGCCTTGCTCTATTCTACCATTATATAGTATGTAAATATAATCCGCGATGGCGAAGGCCTCGCTTTGATCATGTGTTACATATATAGCTGTTTTGCGAGTTTCCTTCTGGATCCTTCGGATCTCGAATTTTAGTTCTTCTCTTAATTTGGCGTCTAGATGACCTAAGGGCTCATCAAACAATAGTACCTTGGGATCTATAACCAAAGCTCTCGCGATAGCTACTCTCTGTTGCTGTCCACCACTAAGCTGATTTGGTCTTCTTTTCTCATAGCCCTCAAGCTTCACCAAACGAAGCATTTCTTTAACTTTTTTGTCAATTTCAGACTTGGGTACTTTTCTTATTTTTAATCCAAAAGCTATGTTGTCATAGACAGTCATATGAGGGAATAATGCAATATTCTGGAAAACAAAGCCAACTTCCCTCTTCCAAGGAGGTAGATTTGTTACATCGACATCGTCAAAGAAAACTTTACCACCATCTGGTTTTAAAAGGCCAGCAATTATCCGTAATAATGTGGATTTACCAGAACCACTTGGTCCAAGGATACAAACAAGTTGTCCGCTATGTGCTTCAATATTAATCTTCCTTAAGACTTCATTTGAGCCATATCTCTTTACTAAATCTTTAATACGAACGTTTACCAATATTTCCACCTAGGCGAAATTAGCCTTATTATTTTAAATTGAAATAAATCTAATTAAAATATTTCATGGAGTATATTTTAAA
>JAGHDU010000235.1 GCA_021159785.1 Staphylothermus sp.
GAAGACTAATGGATTATGCTGTAGAATTAGCTACTAAGAATAATTGGTTAATTGATCCCATATGTAGTTACTCAATATATTATTTCATCAAGAACCCAGATAAGAGAAAGCACTTGGTAGAGAAGTATAGGAATATGAGTGAGGAAGAATTAAAGAAGTATCTCGAACAAAGACTAAAAGAGGAACAAGAAAAATAGTGACTAAACGGTTGATCTTATGAAAGTATTATATGAATACAACTATAGAGGAACTAGAATAAAATGTGTTGTCGGAGATATTACATCTATAGAAGCAGATGCTATTGTAAATCCAGCTAATAGCTGGATGCTCATGGGAGGAGGAGTTGCTGGTGTTTTAAAAAGAAAGGGTGGTAGTGAAATCGAAAGAGAAGCAAGAAAATACGCACCGGTAGAAATTGGTAAAGCCATAGTAACATCAGCTGGAAGACTTAGAGCAAAATACGTAATACACTCTCCTACAATGGAGAAACCAGCTATGAAAATAAGTAGCGAGAATGCATACAAAGCAACAAAAGCAGCGTTGTTTAAAGGAATAGATCTTAATGTATCCAAGATAGCTTTTCCAGGTATGGGAACTGGTATCGGAGGTTTATCTCCAAAGGAAGCGGCTAAAGCAATGCTAAGAGCTATTCGTGAAGTATTAGACTCAGTTTCGGAATGCTTTGATGAAATTATAATCATTGATATAAACAAAGAAGTTCCAGAAGCTTTTTGTAAAGAACTGGAAAAATATAGATGAGGCATTAAGGATTGATAAGAATAACGGTTAAATACCTTTTATGGATACGAGATAAAGCATCCACGGATAAAGATGTGTTTGTGTTTCAAGAGTATATTACACTAAGTGAATTAGTAAATAAAATAATAGAAAAAAGACCAGCATTAAGACCCTTTCTAGTAAATGTTTTTAAAAAAAACAATAACATAATTATATTAGTTAATGTAGACCAGGTAAACCTGATCAAATTCTTAATGATAATGATATCGTATCGATTATACCTCCAGTATCTGGTGGTTAAATATAGAGCTTCATTTGTTTCAATGGAGTAAAATATTTATTTCGAACAAACATTAGTTCATGAATAACATCGAGCCATAATAAATTAGCTCAATAAACATGCATTAGGTGAGGGTTTTTGGAGTACGTTTTCGAACTTGTGCCATTTAAGAAAGAAGATATTATAGAGATAGTCACGAATAGCAAGGATTTCTTTGACTACTATACTTTACCTGAAGGCCCAGGTGGTTATCCGGGATTATCGAGTATAGCCGTAAGTACTTATTTAAAAGCAGTTTATGACGTTGAATCTATCCCCCATGTGAGACTTTATGATATTAATAGACTAGCTTTGCTCTCAATAGCTAATACTGTCAAAGAATTTGGATTACGTGGTTTGTTGCTTTTGAGAGGCGATAGACCCGTTGAGGGAATGATAGTGAATGATATCGGGAGTGAAGAAGCGTTAACGCTTCTCAGGAAGAAGGGATATAGTTTTCCTATAGGATTATTGCTTAGCTTGAATTTTTCATTAGAAAGAATACTAGAGAGAATTTCTGTGAAAGCTGATTTTTACTATGTATTAAACTATTCAGATAGTAAATGTGATGTCCTAAGGGAGATCAGTCGCAGTGCTAGAAGCAATAATTCCAGATTATATGTATTCATATTGCTAGGAGTAGGTAAGAACATAAAGTTATTCAAAAAATTGCATCAACCATTTGTTTATCCTGAGGAACTCAAAGAAACATTGCTAAAACTGAAAGAAATTGTTGATGGAATAATATTATCATCACCGCTAGAGCCTCTAAATGGTATAAACATATTAATTAAAAACGCTATTTAGTGAATTCCTCATTCTTCTTTAACTGATTTAACAGCTTTGATTATGTTCTTTAGTTTTTCTAATCCAATATTATATGATTTAACGGGATCATTTGTTTCGGTAACTAGTCCTCCAAAACCACAATCGGCTGAAACAAGATCTATTCTATGATCTGTTTTTTCTATTAGTTTCATTAAATTCGTCCTAATTTCATCGATAGATTCGACAACTGGTTTTTTAGCGCTAGCTACACCGGGTGCAATATACTTGTCATATTCTATCAGTAATGATTTATCTATAGATTCGATGTTTTGGGGTTTATCATGAAATTCAAAATTAAGGTATTTAATTCTCTTCGTTGTAGCTAAGATCTCAAATAATCTAGGCGATATCCTACCACAAACATGTATACCGTTTTCCATACCTAAACCATAAAATAATTGATCATATATCTTCCTTATATCATCGTCACTGTATCCGAATAGTATTCTTCTTCTGCCGACAATTATGCCGAGTGTTGGTTCATCTACAAATAATATATTGTATCCCTGTTTACTTAGATACTCTAAATATTTTCTGACATACTTAATAATTGGGTCCAGATACGCATGGTTGCTTATTAATGTAGCTGATAATCCCTTAGAAAAGTCCGTGTCAACATATATTCTTGAAGCAAGCGTGAAAACTCCGGTTACTGGGCCTCTTAGCCACTTGAAACCGAGTTTGTTTTCACGAATGTACTTAATGGTATATTCTGCTTCAGGTATGTGTGGTTGAAGATTTACTATGTTTTCTATATTCTTCGGTTCTCTTAAGTAATAAAATCCATTTTTTGAGGCAAGAATGCCCTCTCTAACGAGAGGTTCGAGATATATATCTATGAAGCTCCTTAACTGAGGATAAGGTGGGGCATCCAATCCTATCTGCCATAAGTCATTAAGTATTTTACTAATGTTAGCTTCGGTGTTCTCCAATGGAAAGCTACCGACATGGCTTGTTCTCATTTTTCTGCACCGTGACTTTTGTAATAGATAGGTTTTTCCCTTCCCTAAAAGCATTATGTTTATATACATTGGATGTTTTCATCTATGTGATATTGGTGTTAGGGTTGATTTAACATGAGTAACGATATTGAAGAATTAATGAATAGGCTCAAGGAATGCCTAATAGATCTTGATAAAGAATGTGTATTAGACGCTGTCAAGAAGCTTTTAGAGAGAAATGTTGGTGCAACAGAAATAGTTTTTGGCCCTATGAGTAAGGCTATGGAAAAAATAGGTAGGTTATATGAAGAAGGAGAATACTTCATTGCTGAACTGATGGAAGCAGCAGAGATCTTTAAAGAAGCAATGAAAATACTGGAGCCATTGATTAAGGATGAAAGCGCTAAAATGCGTGGAAGAAAAAGACTAAAAATCATAATTGGCACTGTCAAGGGAGATATACACGATATCGGAAAAACTCTCGTGGCTGTTATGTTGCAAGCAGCTGGTCACGAAGTAATAGATCTAGGTGTGGATGTTGATTCTAAAAAATTCATAGAAGCCATTATGAAGTATAACCCAGATATAGTAGCTATGAGTGCACTATTGACAACCACGGCTAGGTACATGCGAGAAGTAATAAAGGAAATTGAAAAAGCTGGTCTTAGAGATAAAGTAAAAATCATAATTGGAGGTGCAGCTACTACTAAGGAATTTGCCGAAGAAATCGGTGCTGATGGTTGGTCCGCTAATGCTATTGAAGCAGTTAAACTTGTGAATAGATTATCAGCTGAAAAGGATGGAGCAGATGAATGAATGCATTCAAGTCAAAGTACTTGTGAAGGATTGGGGAGAACTGAGTGGATGTAGAGGAGATAATCTAGGGAGACTTCTCGCATCTAATGGAGTAATTCCATTACCATGTGGTGGTAGAGGTCTTTGTGGATTATGTCGTGTTAAAATCCTTAATGGAGAAACTAATGAATTAACTATTTATGAAAAAATGCATGGAATAAAGAAACCTTGGAGATTAGCGTGTCAAGTTAAAATATCCAGTGATCTCACTATCGAAATCCCCTTGAAACCAGATATAAAAC
>JAGHDU010000047.1 GCA_021159785.1 Staphylothermus sp.
CTTTATATCTATGATTTTGAAATTAGCATTTTTGATTCTTTTAACATCTGGGTGATAAATGTATTCTTCGTATCTTGTGATCACATCGTAATAATTTTGTAGTTTTATCTCTAGAGACTTAGGAATATCTTTGCAATTTGGGAAATACGCATCTACTAAGTATTTATTACCTTCCCCTATTTCTATTCTAAAACCTTGATTTGCAAAGACCTCTGCATCCAGTAGGAGTACCGAAGGCTCATGAGGCTCCATATATGCGACTATTACAACAGGCTTATTACTAATTTTTCTAGCCTTCATAATTAACCTTTGTACATCAGAATATGTTTCATGCCTCCATAGTTCAATATAAATAAATGATACATTAGCCTTCTTAGAAATAAGTTCAAGAGGCCATGCATCAACAAGGTTAAAGACAATGTCTATCTTTAACTGATCTCTTACATCATTGATTAACTCTATGAATCCTTCTGTTATATCAACTTTTCTACTTTTCCAGTACGCATTAGAAGTCCATTTTTCACCATACTGATCTAGATGAATCCCATCCCATTTAAAAGTCTTAATAGAATCTTCTAACCCTTTAAGGAGGAAGTCATGAAAACGACATTCCCTACTTGGGTTTACTAAATATAGCCAATTTTCAAATTTAATTGGCTTCCCGTTATTATCTCTCAAAACCCACTCAGGATGCCTCGAGTAAATTCTTTCATCAATAGCATATATTGGAACATAAGCCATACACTTGATACCCTTCTCCTTAGAAAGCTTGATCTTCTGACGTACGGTGTCGAGGTGGATGGGTTTACCAAGTATAGTGTAATCGCCTGGCCCTGGAGTGTAGTTACCGTGGTATTCAAACCAGTCATAAAATTGCACATAGTTTATATGGAAACGGGCAAGCCTCCCAACCCTAAATTCAACATCTTCATCAGCAGCAAAGGTGGCGAAGAAGCCGTATCTGGGAGCAAGGGAGTAATCTCTAATGACATCAAATATTAATGTCGAGCCAGCAAGGTAATGTTCATTCTCATATACTTTAACTCTAGCAACAACACCGCGCATTAAACATTCAGGAGCAGCCCACTCAAAAACCTTATGGAAGCACTTCTTAGCCCCTAAATGTGCTATTTTTACCTCATCCTTATATAAAATATCACCAAGAGACCCCTCAATACTAAAGATTAAGCCTAAGTGCTGTAATATTCTTTTACTGTTGTTTACCATACGACACTCAATTCTAACAATATCTCCAGGACTGTAACAAACCTTATGGCTCTTTAGTTCTACATAAACGATTCCTTTATCTAATAATGACTCTTTAACCATTAGTAAATTACCCCGCCAAGTAATAGAAGAACAGCAAAGATGATTAAGATTTTCCAAGAGACTAGTGAAGTTGTTTGAATCATACTAGGCACCTTTTCATATATAGTAAGGGGTATATGTGACAAATAGATTTACTAGTTTTAAATAGTGGTTTTAATTTATGTTTAGGGGTGGCCAGAGTATAGTCTATGGCGACCATGTTGTCATCAATCCACATATCTATTGTTGGATTATGATACAGATACATTAGTACTATGGTTATTCCTATACTTATTAGGGAATATTGTGTGTTCATGTTAGATTTTACTCTTAAGAATTATGTACATGGCATGTGACCAAAGTAATGGTTTGGCTATGGGGCCCCACTTCTTAACCCAGTATTCATAGTATTTAGGTGCTAAGAGATTATATGGTACTTGCTCAGGTAGGTTACCCTGAACATCAGCTGTAGATTCTATCCATTCAATCAGTTTCCATGCCTCATCTTTTCTTCCTGTTTCAATATAGTGCCATGCTAGCCAAGCTGAGAGGATAATCCATTCTCCTCCACCGTAATAGGTGTCTTCCGGATATCTATGAACTCCACCATCAGGTTCAAGGAGTTTCTTCTCCATCAAAGCCACAGTGTTTCGGAATAAGGGATCTTCAGGTTCAAAAACTCTAAATGGATAGACGAGCCAGAGTAGACTAGCATCAATACCTTTTGCTCTATCAGTATGTGGGTCATAAAATTTGGCGAAGTGTTCTCCAATGACACATTTGTCTTTTATGAAGCTTGTAATCTTGTTCACTAATTCTGAGATTTCATTGCTTTGTAGGTAATTGTTTATATGTGAAAGTCCCCCTGCTATGCATGCAAGAGTGCTGGTGTGTATTTTATCGGGGTTTTCTTCCCAACAGTCATAACTTGGTTCGTTCCAAAAATTAGATAAATATTTTATGATCATTTCTATTTGATCAATGTATTTATCAAGTAAATACTCTTCACTAGTTATTTTGATATGCTCTGAAAGTCCCCAAAGCCAAGCACCATAACCATCAAATTGTTTATTAGGCCAAGGTGCAGAGTCCTCATAACCTTCCAAAGTATATCGTGCATGAAGGTATTCATTATGATCTCTCCTTTTTCCTTTCCTTAGTTTTTCTAATAAATACTCGACTTTCCAAGAATATCTCTTAATGACTTTCATAACCCATTCGTGAAAAAGACGAGAGGATTTATGGTAACCTGCTAAATCCATCGCATAAGCTATGAAAACACCATCTCTAATCCAGGAATACTTATATTGTTTGAAATTAGGACTTGCAATGTAACTACCATATTTACTTTGGTTTTTTAGAATTACCTTTATACTAGAGTCAAACAGATTCATGCCTTTATTACAACCTCCTACAAATTACTAAAAAAAGTTATTAAATTAATGAAAATCTAAGTTATAATTAGCACTCTATTGTTTTTATATTTTTTGTTTTTCTACAGAAAGAATTGTTATTAATTTGGCTTCAATA
>JAGHDU010000021.1 GCA_021159785.1 Staphylothermus sp.
CTACAACGTCTTTGAGCAGTTTGTTGATTAGTTTTATTAGTTGTGGATATTCTTCGTAGTATTTAGGTGGGTAGATTTCAGGTAATGCCATCAAGAGGTCTGCTTTAAACCACACAATTTCTTCCTTATAACTTAGTTCATCAAGCTTATGTACTAATTCATTAAGTTCTATTGGTGGAAGTACGCTTATAGGGCCGTATATTATAGCCCTAAGTAATTCTAGAAGTTTTAGCCAGTCCCTAATATTTTTAAACGCTTCCGCTATAGTTTCCAGAATCCGTGTGGGTAAATATTTCTTCAATCCTAATATAGGGTATGTTTCTAAAAGAGTTATCAAGCCCATCGCTTCTCTGTAGTCATAATTCATTGCTGATACTATTTTGTCGCCACTAGTGTTCTCTAAAACTTGTCTGGGGTCCAGGTTTTCTAATATTGCCCTCATTATTGGTATTTGCTTATCTATTTGTAGCTGGCTCTTCACGGCCTTGAGTGCTTCAAGCCCAGTTTTGAACATTTCTCTATTATCACTTGTTAGAAGCTTAGCAATGATCTTACCAATAACCTCTAAATCACAATCATTTCGTGAACACCAGTATATCGTGCCCCATGGATCGTTAATCAGGTTTTCTTCTAGATTCATATTCTACACCTGTTAGGTAAACTGAACAATCTATAGATCCACTATGTATAATGGACCTTAATATAAATGAGTTCGAACTAGTACACAACAATTTCTAAGTCAAGAATCTTTTTAAGACTATCTATTAGATCCTTTATTTCATTGTAGTTGTACGTATGCGGATATCCTTGTTTATCTATTATGATAAATAGGTCCTTACAAAGTCTCTGTCCACATATAGCATTTCCACACTTGAAATGTATCTTTTTATATAATAGCGTAAAATCTGATCTTAGCTTAATGTTTCTCTTATCACATTCTTCAATAATAAACCTGGGAATATCAGCCAAATGGTTATCTTTTTTAATCAATATATTAGCTCTAGAAGTTATAATTCTGTATACAAGGATAGTTCTTTCTGCTTTCTCTATATTCTTCAATGCCCTTCTATAGGCAACTGCGATGTTTTGATGACTCGTTCCTATCTTTGCGGAGGTTTCCCTAAAACTTTCTCCTCTCTCTCTATAGTAGAGTGTTTTTACCTGTAATTCGGTTAATAATCCATATTTTTCACTCATGTAATCACTCTCTGCTACTCTTTAACACGGTGAATGTTAATTACGGGGGCGTTAGAGCCTTTCAAATTCTTGATTAGAAGTCTGACTTCGCCACGTGAGCCTTTGATTGTTACTGGTAGGAATAAACTGGATATATAAGCTAGTAGGCTTGAGGCTATACTTACATAGAATTTTCCGTAGATTGTGTCTGTATCTAGTGGTTTATCACTATGACCTATATATGCACATGCGATTTTTCCTCTACAGACATTAAGTGTCTGCCACGCAGTATATGCCTTGTGATCAGCCGTTATCAATATTACTTTGTTCTCAGACAGATTCGGTGATTCGACAGCCATTGATGCCTCACATGGTTGTGCCGTGGCATTAAGTGTTTTTGCATCATAATAGTATTTTGTTTCAAGCAAGGCTCTATTGGCTAATAATGCCATAATGTATGATATTCTCTGCAACCCACCTGCATCTGGATTTGTTTCTGCGACTTTACCATTAATTTCTGCTTCTGCACATCTAGGAATATATATTGAGACGTTCCTTAGTGGGCTCCATGGGAGTCCTTGTCTAATGCTTGCTTTTAATAAAGCCATGTGTATGCCTTGGTAGAATAAATTGGTGTCTGGTACTATAGCTAGTCTTGTCTTTTCATTGGCAAATTTGTTAATAACTCTGTGTAGTTTCTCGCCTTCACCACTAAACCATTGTTGTGAGGATGCTTCCTTGATTATGAGATCGGTTGCTCCAACATATCTTTGTACTTGCATAATTAATCTATCAATTACTTGCCTATCAATATCTCCCAAGGTCATTTCGAGTAGTTCAGCTATATTCTTCCATGCATGGTAGATCATGTTACTAGTATTACTATCTGGTCCACTTAACTCGTTTATAATGAATAACCTTCTCCTCTCTCTTAGAGCACCTATAGTATGTATCCATGCTTCTAGCTTTCCACCAGATTCGGGAAGATTCCTTCTATTATCATAGTATGTTTCTATACATCCACCTTGTGTAAGTGCATTGAAAACCTTCGATAGAGCTATGAATACACCCCTACTACCTCTCCATTCTACAGTTTTGGGATAATCATTTACAATGCTACTCTTCGATAAAGTGATTTCCTGCTCTGAACCATACATGTATACTTTATGAAGCCACCTAGGGCTACCAGGATAAGCCGGGATTCCATATAAGGGAATATTTTTCACGATTGTGAAAAATGCTTTTTCACCAAGGATGTTTCTAATTGAATACATAGCTGTAACAGCAATAGCGCCATCAGAACCCGTTAAATCAACTACTATCTTCTTACCATTATCAATACTGTTTATCTCGTTAGCTAATCTATTAAGAGAAAGAACTGTATCAAATAGGTTATCCTTGATAATCGAAACATTGTAATCGAGATCAGATATTATTTCGACTTCGCTACTCTTAATATGCTGTAAACTTTCAGCGACTTGACCAGCGACATGATCACTTGTTAATACAATGAATAAATCTATTCCAAGTTCTTCACGTAACCGACCAATAATTGTAGGTAGAATCCACGGATATTTATTGACAATCACCAGAGAAGAAAAACCATGTTTACGTATTCTCTCTTTTACAATACTTGTAAATTCATACATATCCAAAACAAACCCCTCAAATCAACTAAGTTTAAACTTATCTAGCCAATCCTAATAATAATTTAAAAACCCAATAAAAACAGTGCCTCAGTAATGTGTGTCGAGTTTTGCTGATACAAAGTAATACTGGGTTAACACTTTCATCCCTCCTTAAAAACCAGTCGCAGAGACAATAATGTTAACGAGGTGTATGTATTTATGGAGAGTAAACACTCCCAGATATATAGTAGAGCAGTAGAGTTATCGAGTTTTATAGAGTTCAAGTATTTATCATTACTCGAAGATATACTCGTAGAAGAAGCAATGATTAATTCTAAACCAGTTAAAACGTCTGAAGACTTACTAAGATTAGTAGGACTTAAAGCAATGAAGAAGCATATTCTCGAAGAACTAGGAGTACCCTATAGAGAGTATGAAGATAAACTACTCGAAGACTTACTCGGTGAGATAAGCGTCATTGTAGATAATACGTCACTCGCAGAGATGGAGGCTTAATCGTAAATATATTTTCCAATAAGTAACATACCACGGATATACTCTAATCTATAGTTTAGGGGAGAGTGATTTATAATGGCTATGAATATGAATAAGAAAACAGTCACAATAACCGTTACATATGGTCATCCAAATCAAGCAATAATCCTAAATGCCGTAATGGTGGCTGTTTCAGAACTTACAAAAAAAGGAATAGATGCAAGAGTATTACAGGTATATATGCCTGGCACAAAACCATCAATATCAGTAAATGGAAAATATGTTGTAATCGATGAATTTCTACATAAAAGAATAGAAGAAGAAGTATATGAAACCCTCACAGATGAAGCTGCAGAAGATATTATTGATTATCTTGTCCTCGGAATAGCAGCAGCTGTCTTAGAGAACTCTACTGAATAAGACATGTACAAACTGAACGCATTTTACTTTCACTTTTACTCTTTTCTCTCTCATAGTGTAATAACTAAATAAACAGAATCATAGGAAGAACATCAATACTATTTATAATTTGGAAAAATATTATTCTTTATCGAGACAACATCACCTAATTCATTGTTACAGTCCACAGGAGATGCAATAATGAACTATTCGAGAATCAAAATAGAGATA
>JAGHDU010000205.1 GCA_021159785.1 Staphylothermus sp.
CCAATACGTCACGCACATGATTACTGACAGCTGTGAAATATGTAACATACCTCACTACTAATTTCTCGAGGAATCTCTTCATGGCACGTAATGTAAGTGTTCCGTAGTCATTTAGGATAACATCATCCCAATGTATTGTTCCATGAACTGTGACTACTGAAGGGATATCGAGCTTTGATACTGTAGGCCACCAAGACCATGGTATTGCATTGAAATGTATAACATCTAGATCAAGCTTGTTTATCTCACGTTCTCTTAGATAGGGAAGTCTAGGAATCATTGCCTCCTCTGCCAACCTATATATCGGCAAGTTGTACTTCCTATGATGAATAAGTACAACCTCAAGATTCGTCTTCTCAACTAATTTCTCTATCAAATCTCTTTGATATAGCGAAGGTGCGTTTTTTGGATACTTGTCTATATAGTGTGTAAATAATCCAATTCTCATTGTTGTATCCCTCTGCCTCCAGATTGAATAATGGAAATGTGTACTAGATATCTTAATGCTTTACGGATAGCTTCATGGCGCGAAATATTGTTCTCTACTTCAAGGTAGGGAACCTGTATTAGCGAAGAGATGCACATTCTTGAGGGATGCCCATAAACACGTATAAATGTCAGCTTATTTAAGGGCTCTCCAAAAGCTTCACCATGATCAGAGGTTATTACTATCTTTCCAGATAGAATTTCAGTCAGCTTCTTCGCATAGTGAAGGACTGAGACTAGGTTGGCTATGTAAGCCTTTATGATCTCCGAAGGGTTTTGGTGGGCATATTCACATACTTTGTTCGGTATTCCTGCACATAGATACCCCCTCATTAATAGATTTTTCATTATCTTAGCGAGCATCAGCAAGTTACTATTAGGAGCATCATGATGCAATGCTTTATTCATGAAGTCCATACCCAGTTTGTTAATTTGGTCGAATCTTTTGTCGACATATGGGTAGTGAGGCTGTAAGAACCATATTATCATTTTCTTATTCGGATTTCTCATATAGGCTCTTAGAGCAGCATAAAATGTGTTCTCAGGTTTTACTGTACCAATATCGTTGTCCCAATAGTTTCTCCATACTGGAATATATTTGTAGAATAATTTCTCAAGCTTTCCCCCTACTGCATGATCAATTACTGGGTTAGAGTTAACGAAGATAATATCCCTCAGTTTCTTTACTACAGTATCGTTGAAATTTTTTCTCACGAACTCCATAGTTGAAGAAGCTGGTGATAGGATGCATTTAAATCTGGTAGCTGATGGGAAAAAATCGCTGTACACTTGCTTAAATATGTCACAGCGGCATGCGTCAAGCACTATAAGATGATCCCAGTTAAGGGTTAACACATTTACCCCTTCGTTAGGGCCAAAAAGCATAGTTGTTATAGCATTCAACACCTTATCATAAACAATATCAAGGATCTTAATGACTATCACCCCCTCATTAACCTGAGGCCATCAATAACACCCCTAATTATCGCTTTAAGCACTTCACTCCTATGATCAGTAACTTCTTTGAGGACTACAATCGCATAGTAGAATGTTATCACAAGAGACGCCATTAATGCTGTGAACATCTGCATTGTACTCTTGCTCCACATGGCGTGGAAGAGTATGCGGTTTCTAATGGTGTAGTAAGCTCGAGGAGGATTCTTTAGACGTGACAACCATACTTTATTTTCTTCCGGTAATGGTATGTCATGCCATACTCTCGCTGTGGGTACGACCATCACTTTATACCCAGCTTTCCTCACTCGCTGACAGAAGTCTCCTTCATCGTAGTGTATTGGAAATAGTCTTGAGTTAAATAGGCCAACCTTTTCGAATACTTCTCTCCGTACCATAAAGGCGTTTGGGAAATCATCTGATTCGTGGAATTCCCTATACTGGCCTTTATCCCTAGTGTTAGATCCTACGTATTTTGTTATCGTGATCCAATAATTTCGTTTAATGCCCGCACACCATATCCTTGTAGGATCCTTTAGGAAGTACATTATTGGTCCAGCAACGCCTACATCGGGGTGATCTTCCATGAACTCAACAAGCTCTTTTATAGTGTTTTTATCGACAATATTATCATCATCTATAAGGAAGATATACTTGCCCATAGATGTTCTTATACCTATATTTCTCGACTCAGCTAGAAGATTCTCTTCATTGTTTCTTATTACTTTTACTTGAGGGAATAGCATCTTAATGTATTCGTGTGTACCGTCGGTGGAAGCGTCATCAACAACGATAATCTCCAGTCGGTCCTTCGGGTAATTGCTCTCAAGCAGGGATCTAATCAGACGTGCCAGCATCTCTCTTCTATTATGTGTGGGAATCACTATCGATACTAAAGGCTTCTCATTGGACATAGTTTATTCCTCACGTATCTTTCCTTGTCATTCTAGAGTTCCCTTCAAGGAGCCCTTTAAATACTATGTTTTGTATTCTCCAAACATCTTACTTCGTAGCTACCCTTAATGCTTCACTTTACGAGGATCATTTTTAGGCTCATTTTCTTTTAGCCTCAAATATTGATGCAAGTGTATAGGTTACGGTTCTTAAGAGCTTCAGCATGGCAAATCCTTCTACCTTTACGCGTGGTTTCTTAGCTTTGCGGTAAGAAGCGAATGGTAAGAATGTACCTGGAAGCCACCCCTAACACCAGACGATGGTCCCCTCACACCTACACTTACAATAACTTTTTTTTGAAATTTATAAATTTATACAAATGTATTTTGGATTGTGATTAAATTATTACAACAATATCTA
>JAGHDU010000010.1 GCA_021159785.1 Staphylothermus sp.
AGGTAGGTAGTACATACTATATCGTAGGTGAAAATACATGGATGGAACAAAACTGATAGTAATAGGAGCAATAACTCTACTATTAGGGTTAATGATACCCTTACTTGGCTATTCATTGTTAACGCAGCCAACAAATACTTTGCTCAACACAACTGAAACTCCTTATCAAAAACCTATGGAGAAACCCAAAAAGGAATTTGAAATAAAAGATATGACTTCATTTGAAACTTACGATCAATTATTTGGGTATATAAATACATTATATAGAGAATATGAAAAACTAAGTACGACCATATTCGAGTTTCCAAAAATCTTTGCTTTATCAACAGAACTTAGAGAATCATACATGGTGACAGTAACAGCAACCATGCCAACAATGACGGGAACACAGATAGAAGGATACACTGGTGGGGAAACTGGAGAGACTAGATACTCGGAAACTAATGTCCAAGTCAAAGGAGTGGATGAACCAGATATCGTGAAAACTAATGGGAAGCAAATAGCTGTGGCTTGGAGAAATGAATTATACGTGATAGATCCCATTACTTATGAATTACTATGGAGAAAATCATTCAATTCAACGATATCATCAATATATCTCCTAAACGAATATCTCGTAGTTATAGCAGTTAATGAGATCTATGAGCCCGTCGAATTCCGCATACCAAGAGAAGAGCTAAGAATAACGATTCCACAAGGAACAGTGAATACAACAATATACGTCTATTTATTGGCGAATGATGAATACAAACTAGCATACTCCATAGATTTAACAGGAAAACCTATGAATTCAAGAGTGTTGAACAAAATATTGTATTTAGTAACAATACAACCATTTGAACCAAGTAATCCCGTTATACCATTAATCAACGGAAAACCAGTGCCCGCTCACGAAATATATGTTATAGAAGACAAACCAACAACATACACAAATATAATATCATTAGACATTACTAGTGGAGAATATAGTGCTTATTCATTCATAGCGGGGCCCTACTCACATATCTATATGTCTTATGAGTATCTAATCATAGCTTCACATACACCATGGTATTTAAGAGAAATTGATACAAAAATATTCGCAATAATAATGAAGTTCCTACCAGATAACATAAGCCAAGAAATCAATAAGTACTTAGAAGCAAACAAGTATGAGGAGGCAATGAATGTACTGTATGATTATCTAGATACGCTAACAATCGAAGAAATCAAAAGTTTATTCACATTAATAAATACAGAGCTATCATCACAAGAATACATTAGAACCGATAACACTACGTTTTACGTATTCAAAGTCAATGGATTAAACCTAGATTATAAAGGTAAACTGATAACGGAGGGAAACATCAGGGATCAATTCTGCATGGAAGTATACAAGGAAAAGTACTTCGTCGTTGCAACAACAGTTGAACACTATAAAATGAGACTATCCTACTGGCTTGTTAGTCCCCGTACAACAACTATAGCTGGTAATAAAGAAATAACGGTGATTGAAAACGGTGAAGTGAAGAAATACAAAATCACTATAACCGAGGCAAAGAATATCGAGTACATCTATACTTGGGACCATACGGTATACATCTATCCATCAATATCATTCGTAAGTGTTGATAATCAATTAACAATATTTGACTTAGAGGAAATGAATAGAATCAGCAATATTACAAACATCGCTCCTGGAGAAAGGATCTATGCTGCGAGGATTATCAATGACTACTTCTTTATAGTAACTTATAGAAACGTTGATCCAATATTTGCAATCAACATAACCGATCCCTATCATCCAGAAATAATAGGTTATCTCAAAATACCTGGTTATAATGAATACCTACACCCACTCAGCAACAATAGGTTACTGGGTATTGGAGTAGAAGGAAACAACCTTGTAATATCATTATACGATATTAGCGATCCAAGAAATATTAAAGAATTATCGAAAATAAACATTGATGACTCAACATCACTAGTACTATACAATTATCATGCTTTTACAATTGATTATGAAAAACAACTTGTATTCATACCGATAAGATCTTATAGGATATTCCTAGGGTATCAAACGAGTAACTGGGACCTAGGCTCAATAGGTATACTAGTGTGTAGATACAGTGAAGATAAAATAGAAACAACAACAATATTACAACATCCCGGTGCCTCCAGGACAATATACATAGGAGACAAAATATACACGATATCACCTACGAGCATAAAGGTATACAATGAAAACACATTCGAAGAAATAACAGAAATACCCCTTCAATAACAATTAATAAAACGGTGATGACAGTACCCTCGCACGACCAACTAATGGGATGAAGAACCGGAATTATATTGATCAATATACAGATCAGCTACAACGATTTGTCCAAAAGAAATCCCACCATCATTAGCTGGTATACGTTTAGGTAAGTAAACCACTAATTCATTTTCTTTTAATCTATCCCTGATACCACTTACAATATAATTGTTAACGGCTGCACCACCTGAGATAATTATACCAGAAATTTTTCTTCCTCCAGCTACTTTGCTTACTATTTCACCTAACATATATCCATAAGAGTAAAGTATTGATCTAGCAAATGTTTTTGGTTCGGGATCATCTTCGAGAAGTGTCAGAATAGTTTTTGAATAATCTAGTACATATAGGCCATTTTCAACCTTTACATCCATATCCAAGAGATCGTTTTTAATGGCATAGTCTGCTATAGCTTCTAGTCTAATTGCTGGTTCTCCCTCATAACTTCTATAATGAGCTATTCCCAAAAGAGCTGAAACCATGTCTAGGAATCTACCGGTACTAGATGCGGGTATGAATCTCTTATTGGTTATAAGTTTATATACAGCTTCGACCTCTGTTTTGCCCAATGGGAGTTTATCAATTAGTTCTTTCTTATTCAGTAAACTGAGTATTTCTTCAAGATTATACCCTTTTGATACAAGAAAACCAACAACTAGTCTTACGGGATAAATTGTGTCCCTATCACTTGTTACTGGTAATTGTAATATCGAACCCACTCTACTGTATCCAAACCTATACGTATTGAATAAGAATACCTCTCCACCCCATATTGTATTGTCATCACCCCAGCCAACACCATCAATAGCAATACCAATAATGTCTCCCTCTAAACCATTATCCGCAGCTGCTCCCATCACATGAGAATAATGATGCTGTACTTCAATTATGGATAGCCCATGTTTTTTGGCAAAAGACTCACCTAGTCTTCGAGAATGATATTCTGGGTGCTTATCAACTACTACAACAGTATTCTTTAGATTGATCTTATAGTTTTTGATATAGTAATTCAAAGCCTTGATAAGATCGTTTTGTGCCGAGATACCATCAAGATCGCCAATGTATTGTGTAGGAACAATCTTGTCATCAAAACCTACTGCTCCACAATTATTCAAATCAGCTCCGAAAGCAATGTATTCACGCAATAATTTCTTCTTAATCCTTATCCATAGCGGTGCATATCCCCTACTCCTTCTAAGAAATACCCATTCATTACCTGTTTTTCTAAGTACAGAATCATCAACTCTATTAACTATCTCGCGATCATGCACTAAGAAGTAATCAGCAATTTTCGATAGTTTTTCACGAGCACATATTTCATCTATACACATCGGTTCACCTGTGAGATTACCACTGGTCATTATCAAGAACTTGTCCTCTGTGTTCATAAGTAATAAGTAATGGAGTCCTGTATATGCTATAAATACTCCTTCATGAGACAGTTCTGGAGACACATACTTTGAAACGGGAGAATCGTCTCTCTTGGGAAGCAAGAGAATGGGAGATTGTGGAGATTTCAGGAGCTTTTCAGCATCGTCATCGATCACAACGATCCTTTTTAATACGTCTATATCTAGACCCATGATCGCAAATGGTTTAGTGGGTCTATTCTTTCTCTGTCTAAGAAGAAGAACAACATCATCATCTGTAGCTTTAGCTGCTATATGATAGCCCCCAATACCCTTAATTGCCACAATGTTTCCTTCATCTATAAGTCTAGCGGCAGTCTCTATAGGATTATCTGTTTCTACTTCTTCCCAATTATTATTGTATAGAGATAGTTGGGGTCCATCACGAGGACAACTTATACCTTGTGCATGATACCTCCTAATATTACTAATATCGTTATATTCATTCAAACACTCCTCGCACAACACGTATTTCCTCATACTAGTGTTTTCTCTATCGTATGGTACAGAATACATCATAGAAAATCTTGGACCGCACCATGCGCAACTATTAAATGCGTACCTATATCTTCGATTTCTTGGATCGAGTATTTCTCGTAAACATTCTTCACATATAGCAAAATCTGGTGGGATATTTGATCTCATGAATGGTTTTTTCTCACTGGGAAGTATTTTGAATTCCCTATAATCTCTAGGTGTTACCTCCTGAACAATTACTTCCTCTATAATTGCGGGGGGAGGTTTTTCCTTATAAAGATCTTCAAGGAACAGTTTTACATTATTATTGTTTCCTTCAATCCATACTTCTACTTCTGATCCACCAGTGTTCTTTACGTAACCATATAGATTATGCTTATATGCTAATCTATGAATAAAAGGTCTAAAACCAACACCTTGTACCAAACCAATTATCAGTATCCGTAATGCTATCCGTTTATTCATAGATTTTATCCACCATGTAAAATCCTTGTTATTTATTAGGTCAAACGGATTAAACAATTTACTATAGTTTCCTCAGCCTAGAAAGTATTATTAATCATACCTATTCACAAATATAAC
>JAGHDU010000103.1 GCA_021159785.1 Staphylothermus sp.
AAACAAGACCAATTACCCCAGTTGTTCTCGGAGATAATAACTCATAAAGAAATGCATGTAGAAGAGAAGAATATGAACGAGCAATCATAAAACCTAGAGTTAAAAGAGATACCCAAAACAAACCAAGTTCATCTAATACTTTTAGATTAATATGGGGAGAGACTATACCGATAGCTATCATTACAATTACTACACTCAACATAGCGGAGTAAAAGCTTCGGTAATCAACTATTTTTTGATCAGTCATTCTAGTCCCCTAACCACAAATCATACAGTTTAATAGATTTATAAGAATGTATGTTATTATAGGGCTTAGAATTGGTATTGGTAGATGTTTTAGAGTATTATAGTCGAAGAGAAGTAATGGAAGAAATAGCTATTTTTCTAAAGAATCGTTGGGCCGGATTGGAAGGAGAAGGTAAGAAATGGGTTAGATGGTTAGGTAATAAACCCCTCAGAATCGATAAACCTGAAGATACCCCTTTTATTATCAAGAAGTACTATTTCCTTAAACCTAGAGCAATATATGGAACTATCGAAGTGTTTAGGAAATTAGATTATA
Organism: Staphylothermus sp.; assembly: GCA_021159785.1. Classification (GTDB taxonomy): domain Archaea; phylum Thermoproteota; class Thermoprotei_A; order Sulfolobales; family Desulfurococcaceae; genus JAGHDU01. The sequence continues at coordinate 563 of JAGHDU010000103.1, forward strand.
GAAAAGACGTTGAGGAAAACTATGAAAACAATGTTATGAAAGCTACTCCTTTTATTGATATTGATATCCTTGAGGAGGACAAGGTAGAAAAAGTATGGAAATACGCTATAAAGATTGGAGTACTAATTAGGGATTGGTTACGAGAACAAGGTGTTAAACAGAGTGTTTATTTCTTGTGGAGTGGTGCAGGACTGCATGTCAGGATAAATGAGAATGCTTTCAATAGTGTTCTCCGAGAACATCACCCTGTAGATGTTGCTTTTGCCGTTACAGAATATATTCTAGAGTCATTGAGGCCACATATTCTTGACATTATAAGAGAATCCAGTTATCTAATAAAAGTAGAGAATCTTGTAGCTATGAAAAGAGTATTCACAGCACCACTTAGTCTTCATAGAAAACTCGACCGAGTAGCCGTACCTATAGACGGGGAACATATAGAGGAGTTTAGTCTCGAATGGTGTAATCCCGAGAAACCCGTATATGATAAGGGGGCATGGAATAAATACGATCTAGGTGAAGGTGACAAAATAGCCTATAAAGCTCTGAATCAAATAGGTAAGGTAGCTAAAAGAACCCTGTTGGAAGCAAGAGCTACTAAAATAGGTATATCAGCTACACAGACAAAAGAGACCGTTCCCACGATAGCTACTGGTGAGATCAGAGAACCAGGTAGGTTCCCGGTTATGGCTCTCCTACAAGCCGCTAGATACTACGTGTTATACGGAGACCTCGATAAAGCTAAGAGTTTTGGTTTAAACAGAGCGATTTTCTATGCATGGGCAAAATACTATGGTCCACAGAAAAGAACAGCACTATACAAGCCTAGTACACCCAGAAGGATATATGGTAGTAGAGTATCAGGACCTACTAGATGGGTCGAAGTAGCTGGGGAGAAAGTGCAGATGAACGACAAAGGTTACTATGTAATGGGGGGTATAGAGCAAAGACCAGAGGATTATGATAGATATGTGGCTAAGAAGTTCGAGGAAGCAGGGATAAAATACGAAGAAGCTTGGAGAAAAGCACTCGAATATATTCGTAAGTTCCCGAAAACGATACTCTTAGATCCACAGAAATTCTACAAGGAAGTATACGAACCTGCAAGGGATAGATTCGTGGAGAAAATTCTAAATGGAGAAACCACGAAGAAGAAGCGATCACTAGATGAGTGGTTTAAGTCGACAAACTGAATTTTATCAATAACTCATCACTTCTAAGTACATTAACATATTTAGAGGCGACTTCGTAAAGATACGGATTATCTGTAACAAGTATTAATCCTTTTGAACGAGCATATTGAATATAAGATGCCTCTATCACACTAATGTTTTCCTTTACTGCTAAATCAATAACTTCTTTCTCCATTCCTCTGATACTAACTGTTTGCAATACTTCAAACACTATTTTTAAAACTTCAATTAAACTAGTCAGTTTATCGTAACCCTTGATTCTGTTCCTAATAAACTGTTTCGTCAATATGTCTAAGCATTCATAAAAAGCATGATCAAGAGTAGTGCCTTTGAGGAACACCTTGGCCTGACCATGTCTCAGAAGATTAATTATTGCAGAAGTCTCAAAAACATACTGTATCATTTTCTCTTCCATTCCTCCCTAATGACTGGTAATAATTCCTCATCATCACTAATGAATGATGTATCAAGGTCCTCTAGTATTTGTTTTAATCTTACCTCAGCTTCTTCAAGCATTCTCTTTTTAACTTCTTCTTCCAAAGCTCTTCTTATAATTGGGCCTGGCTTAATACCGTATTTATCCATCAAGTCTTTCAGCTTCTTTGGTATCTTCGCTGATACTGTCACATAGGTCATGCTCTTAATGCACCACGATTTAATATTATTGTTTACCTGATATAAGGTTTACCTTTTGGGTAAACCAGATATATGTTATCACATATAGGGTAATATAACTATGTAAGAACTTATATAGATAAGAATTCGGTTCAACTACTTGTAATACCGATGCTTCAATACAAGAGAAATAGGTACAAATAGTTGAGAAACATATTTATGTAAATAACATAAAGTGGTAAAAGTAAATATTCCAAGGAAAGAGGTGACGATTATAATGTTTAAGATAATAATATCCAAAAGAGCCGACCTGCTAGCAAAACTATATGATCTATACCATGCTCCGCAGATACAGGAAAATCTTCCATACCATATACTATATATAGGAGACTTATCGGAGATCGTCTATTATGGGTATGTCTTTGAAAAATATAGTTTATGGGATAAATTATTCGATACACTAATAGAGAAGAAAAACGATTACGAAGCTAAGAAATATCTTGAGAATCTAGATAAAGTCAATCTATACAAATGGGATCTAATAGAAGCAGAACTAGGCTTATTCTCAGAGAAATTCACTAAAATGTATAATGACTACAATAGGAAAATCAGAGACATGCTCAGCAAGATCCTCCCAATAAAAAAGTACTTCGAAGAGGAATATCTCATTCTAGGATTTAATCCGGGACGGGGAGTACTTGGTAGCACCTTGAGGATAAATCTCGAGGAAAAATACATTGTGAACACATTATTCATTGGTATTAATACTACACCAGAAAAATCTCTTGATTTATACATACACGAACTATTACATGGTTTAATAAGGCTTAATAATATAAACATACCGGATGAAGTTGAAGAGGAATTCATAAGCACACTATGTCCGGAGGGATATTTATCAGAATTATTAGGATTATCGGAAACAATTAATGTTAGTGAAGGAAGCCTACAAGCTTATATTCATTCATATTTTGCTGAGAAAATGTATGAAAAAATGGATTTATTGAAGTACCTTGAACTAAAAGCTAAGAACCACTACATGTAAAACATTCTTGTTTTACAAAATACACATCATTACATAGAAAATCATAAAATTCTTCAAAACAATTTATTTGAAACAAAAGAACGAGGACAGCATCATGCAGAGCATACACGGTTTTGCAGCAAGAAAAATCTATCGGCACATCGACTTAAACAAAGTCTATGAAATGATTAAAAACAATGTCAAAACCACCAATGTGATTTCTATAGATGTGAGGAAATCCACTGGATATATTCTCGCAGAAGATGTTTACTCACCCTTTGATAGACCAGCATATGATATTAGTCACGTAGATGGATACGCGATAAGATATGAGGATTTAAGCGAAGCATCTGGTGAACATGTAAAGTTTAAAATTGTAAAAGGCATCAACTCCAGAAAAGCCCATAAGTACGAAATAGGGAAGGGAGAAGCTGTTTTTGTAGAAACAGGATATCCATTACCACGTGGAGCAGATACAGTTATACCAATAGAAGACACTGTTCTCATGGAAGATTATGTTATGATTCCCAAAAAGTATAGAAGAGGAGAACATGTTTTCCGTAAAGCTACTGATTATAAAAAGGGAGAACTAATCATTAAGAAAGGAACAAGGATCACGCCCTTTATGATCAAAGCATTACTAGACTTAGGGATAGGGGAGATCAAAGTATATAGAAAACCATGCATAATTGTTTACAGTGTTGGCGACGAACTAGTAGATGAGCCTTTTAGTAATGAAGAATGGAAATTACCTATGAGTACAAAATACCTCGATAGACATGTCATAGAACACTACGGAGGCCAAGTTATTGATGAAATAAAGCTACCAGATGATCCACGCACAATAGCTTCTAGTATTAGAGAAGAACTAGAAAGAGCAGATTTATTGATAACAATAGGCGGAGTATCGATGGGGCCAAAAGATCATACATGGATAACCCTATACGAAGAATTCAAACCCAAATATTATTGGCGTGGAACAAAAATACATCCAGCAAGATCACTAAGTGGATTAATAATTGGAGAAAAACTCGTCATTAATCAACCCGGTCTACACCAATCTAGTTTTTCAGCATTATTCTTTGTAATAGTACCAGTTATCAATTATTTGCAAGGCTTAACACTAGAACCAAACTATCCATACACCATAGCAAGGATAAAGAATGATTACATTAATAAAAAGTACATCAACCACTATAGATTAAGACCAGCAAAGGTCTCTGGCGAAGAAGCCCAGATCATTAATGCCAAGGGCTCGTATTATTTGAAACCAATACTTGAATCAAATGGCTTCATAGTATTAAAACCTGGCATCGACCACTTAAAAACTGGTGAACCTACGAGAATTTATTATTTTCCACCAATAAATCACCCTCAGACATATAATGTGTTATGGTGAGTCTTCTACATGCATAATATGTCCCATATCGATGAAGCTGTAAAACACTTCATTAAATCGATTATTTACGAATATTCAATTAATCCCAATGAAGTAGTTGTATGTGAAGCTATAAGTGGCAAAACTTTAGATTTACCAAGTGATGAATACGTGTTAATAAGAGGCCCCGAAATACTTTTAACATGTAAATTTAGGGGCGAAATAGGTCAATTATTCACGATAAGTCCAAGAGAATATAAGGGAAAGGTTAGTGATATAATAAATCTTGATCTATCTAATACTTATAACCGAAGTATTTTCTATGCATTTTCTAACGCCTTACTCAAGAAACTAGGATTTATCGATAAGACTGTTCATTGTGAAAAAGACGAACCAGTAAAATGTAGCAATATACTTGTAGTAGAACTTATGAAGAGATATGGAACATCGAAAAGAGTACTACACATAGGTTATCAGCCGGGACACATTGCAGAATTATATAAATTCTATAAGGATAATCTTCTAG
>JAGHDU010000200.1 GCA_021159785.1 Staphylothermus sp.
GTATGTAGTGGTTTAGTCTGTATGGTTTTTGGTAACTCTTGGTTCTCGGGCTTTGGTGTGTTGGGTTTTATGGATGGCTTATTGAGTGTGTTAATGGGCTTGGTTATGGGTTTTTCTGGTGTGTGCTGTGTGTTTGTGAGAATCCCCGATTCTGCTGAGTTGGCTGGGCTGGAGCGGTAGTGTATATTTCATAATAATATTATGATAATGTGTTGTGGTCTGGCTGGGTCTTGGTTTCTGGTTGTGTGCTGCTGGGGTTGCTTTGGTGTATTATGGGTGTTGTCGAAACTTAAAAGTAGTTATGGGGAGTATAGATTATATGACTGGATGAGTTGAGTGTGTACATGGTGATGGTTCTTTTCTTGATTTTCTGGGTAAGTGGTGGGTATATTGGATAGTTGTGCGTATTCAGTGGCTGAATATCTTTTGTCTTCGGTCGGTGCAGTGTTGTGGAAACACTCTGTCCTTGGTTATGCAACTATTTGGGTAAGATACTTAAATAGCACCTAGTCTGTGGTGGTATGGCATGGTAGTGGATGAGAAGGATACTAGGTTTATTGAAAGTGATAAGTTCCCTATAGATGAAGTGAATGAAGCATCAGCTAAAGAAAAAAGCACTGGTGGTACACCACCTCATTGGAACATGGTGTTTTGGTGGACTCGTAAACCATTAGCTGGTGCTAGAGCAGTAGTAGCTGGAGCACTTGTTAGCGAAAAAGAGCTAGACACAAGAGCTTTCTTGAGATGGTTATATCCGAGCTATAATGGTAAAGGCTTTGATAAAGTTCCTCACTACGATAATCCTGATTTCTCGAAACTTCCTGTTAGTGTTAGAGAAGTTATAAGACAGAGATTAAAGAATACTAGGCTTCTTGATCCGTTTGCTGGGTTTGGTAGTATTCCTTTGGAGGCGGTGAGGCTAGGTGTTGGTGAGGTTGTTGCTGTTGAACTGTTGCCTACTGCTTATGTTTTCCTAAAAGCAGTGTTAGAATACCCTAAGGAATTAGGAGGTATCAAAAAGAGGGTAAGGTTGGACGAAATCAAAAAACTAGGTTTGGGTAAAATACTTGGTAAGTACTCATTGATTAGAAGGGTTTTCAATGGTAACGAGTGTGAAGTTCCGAGCTTGATTTATGATGTTGATCGTTGGGGTAAATGGGTGACTGAGAAGCTGAAAGAAGACCCTGATATCAAGGAGATATATGATAACGACATCGTGGTGTATATTGGTACTTGGGAGGTTAAGTGCCCTATTTGTGATAGGTATACGCCATTAGTGGGGAACTGGTGGTTAGCGAGAGTTGGACAGAAAAAAGGTAATGTTAAAATATACAAAAGGCTTACGTGGATGCAACCGAAAATTGTTGATGACAGAGTAGATATCGAAGTGGTAGATCTCAATAAAATCTATGGAGATGTTTCGCGTGCAAAAATAACTACTAAGTCAAGAAGGTTCGGAAAATCTGAATTAAAGAGCTATACTGTAGAAATTAATGGGAAAAAGTACAGAGTACAAGAACCTAATATAGCGGGCGGAGCTGATTATGCTGTTTGTTTACTCTGTGGTAATACAATGATAGATGAAGAAGTGGTTTCTAGGTTTAGAGAGCGTGTAGAAAGCGAAGCAAGGAAAAAAATAACAATACTACCTATACGTTTCACAGATGCATTTTACAGACATGTTCTAATAAAAGGCATTGATAAAACATTCAAAGAATTAAGGGGAAGAGCGAAGAAAGGTGTAGTAGATCAAGATTTGAAAGCATATAGATTACTAGAAGCTAGTAGGAAGATCACAGCATTTAAAAAATTACTGAAAGAAGTTCTAAATAGTTTTACTGAAGAGGAGTTGATGTTTTATCCTAAGAGGGCATTGAGGGATTGGAATCAGAGACTAGAACAGTACTTAGAGGGAAAGATTGGGCTGGACGAACTTAGGGATGCATTAGCAAGACCTCGACTACTGGTCAAAGTAAGGGTAGTGAACAAGGATTTGAAATTTGAACCCTGTACTGAAGAAGATAATGAGAAGCTATGGAGAGCACTAGAGAAGCTAAAACAGACGTGGAGAGACCCGGATATACCTACAGAACCGATACCGGAATATGAGACGAGACGAATAACACCAATTCTGGGAGCTAAATATTGGTATCAATTCTTTAATCCACGTCAGCTCTTGACTCTTGTTAAGCTTGTTAAGCTGATTCGTGAAGTTGGCAAGAGGGTTGAGGAGGAGAAGCTACGTGAGAGATGGAGCAAGAAGGATGCATTCAAGTACGCAGAAGCAGTAACAACATACCTAGCAATAGCCTTATGTAGACATATTTACGATAATGCAGTAATAGTATCATGGAATCCTGCAACAGGATACGGTTCATCTTCAGCACTTCTGAGGTCTTCACATGCATTAGCTTATAGAGGTATTGCAGTGGTATGGAATTGGGCAGAGTATCCAATAACTAGTACAGCAGTCGGTTATGTTAGGGATTTAAAACATATTGTTGATGGTTTATCTTATCTTGTTTCTGCTGTTGGTGGTAGTTCTAGTAGGGTTAGGGTTGTGCTCAATGATGCTACTAAACTTGATAAGTTGAAAGAGGAGAAGTTTGATGTTGTTGTTACTGATCCGCCTTATCGTGACGATGTTCCTTATACGGAGCTTAGCGATTTCTACTATGTGTGGCTTAAGAGGGCTTTGAGCAATATCGAGGA
>JAGHDU010000068.1 GCA_021159785.1 Staphylothermus sp.
GCCATGAACTGTGTCTGGTTCGTGTCCAACTAGTTCCATTATGTCTATCTCTCCACACGAGGGCCATGCTTTAGTATTGTTCAGAGACCATTCTTCTCCAATTAACCAGATCGCTGGCCATAATCCCTTGCCTTTTGGTAGTTTGGCTCGTACCTCTATTCTTGCTGGCGGTGTTATCTTTAATTTCCCGATAGTATCTAGTCTAGCAGATGTGTATTGGTATATGTTACCCGTTGCTGGATCAACGTATTGCTCCTTTCTCGCCTCTATGACTAAGTTACCGTTTTCTATGAAGGCATTATCCCTGGTATAATATTCTAGCTCATTGTTACCCCATCCACATAGATTGGGGCATCCATTCCCGATATTGAAGTTCCATATTGATTCATCAATGGTGGATTCGTTAAAGTCCATGAACTTTATCAATGATAAAGACTCGTTCCCGGAGGAATTAGCAAGTGCTCCATTGTATGCTGAAAGCGTCGTAGTTAGTTGTGATATCATTATTGCTAGGACAAAGATTGTTAAAACGAGGAATGAAGAGAATCTATTTTTGTGAGACATGTCTTCTTTACACCTCATAAATCGAACTTCCATCTCCTATAAAGGGTTGGGACACTCTCAATAAGCTCTTTCGTGTATTCATGTTTCGGATTGAAGAATACTTCTTCGGGGTCTCCTTCCTCTATTATCTTACCCTTATACATTATCATTATACGGTCTGAAACAACATAGGCTAAGCCGAAGTCGTGTGTAATGAATAATACAGTTGTTTTCTGTTCATCGCGTAGTTTGAGGAATAATTCTAGTATTTTGCCCCTAGTTGATACATCTAGCATCGAGACAGGCTCGTCTGCTAAGAGTAGTTTGGGTCTAACTATCCATGCTCTCGCAATCATTATTCTCTGCAGCTGCCCACCACTGAGCTGGTGTGGGTATTTACCAAGTGTTTCATCCGGTCTCAAACCAACGACTTCAACAGCTTCTCTCATAAGTTTTTTACCTTCACCCGAATCGGGATCTATGCCTATTAATTCCAATGCTTGCCTCAGCGTTCTATCTACTTTGTAGAATGGATTGAAGTTTGCAAATGGGTTCTGGAATATTATGTGAACATTTCTCCAATACCATTTAAGATCCTTTAAGCCCTTAAGGTCTCGCCAAATATTCTTGCCTTGAAAGATTATTTCTCCGCTGGTTGGTTCAAGTATTCGTAAAATCATCTTTGCCAAAGTGGTTTTTCCTGAACCACTTTGACCAGCGAGGGAAACCACTTCGGCTTCTTTCAAAGCGATGTCTACGTTATCTACTGCTTTAATATAGACTTTTCTGAGGAAGCCCGATTCAAATATTTTCGTTAAATTCTTTGTTTCAAGAAGAACGCAACTCATATGGTTCACCCTTGTATGTGTAACCAACAAGCTACTAATCTATTATGATTTATTTTGGTAAGTGGTGGTTCTTTAGTACTACATATGTCTTTAGCGAATGGACATCTATTCACAAATCTACAGCCCTTTGGTGGGTTTATGAGGTTGGGTGGTTGTCCTGGAATGTATCTTAATCCTCTTTTACGAACTTCTGGTTCTAGAGATATGATGGAGTCTATGAGGCCCTTAGTGTAAGGGTGCATGGGCTCAAATATGATGTCTTCAGTTGATGCTACTTCCACTATTTTACCAGCATACATTACTGCTATTCTATCAGCTATTTGCCTCACAACCGAGATGTCATGAGTAATGAATACCATGGAGTCGACTATTCCTTTAGCTGCTAGCCTCCACAAGGTCTTAATCACTATTTTCTGTGTAGAAACATCGAGTGCCGATGTGGGTTCGTCTACGAGTAGTACTTCTGGATTCAATAACGTGGAGATCGCTATAACTGTTCTCTGCTGCATACCTCCACTTAACTCGAATGGATATCTATCTACAACCCAATCCGGTAACCCTAGCTCCTCTAACCTCTTTTTGAGTACTGATACTGTTTCCTCAAGGGTAATATTTGGATTATGACTACGTAGCACATCATATGCTATTCTCTTGATCTTCAATGTAGGCATAAGCGCTGACATTGCTTCCTGGGGAATGATAGCGATGTGTTTTCCCCAAATATTCTTCTTTAACTCCTCCTTGTGAAGCTTTGATAATTCAATACTCTTACCGTCCCTAGTGTGTAAAACCACGGATCCGCCCTTGAAGTATAACGGGGGTTTAATATTCATTGACATTACTTTTGCAAGCGTAGACTTACCACACCCAGACTCACCGACAAGCCCTAGTATCTCGCCCTTACGTATTTCGAGATTAACACCATCAACAGCTTTTACATCTACTTCTTTATTACCAATGAGAAGCCTATAGTATGCCTTTACATTCTTTACTTCCAGTCTCTTCACGTTCTTCCACCTACATTCCTCTGAGTCTTGGATTGAATACTTCGTCTATTCCTGTCGCGATGAGGAGTAGGGATACACTTAGTAGGACTTGGAGTAGACCAGCTGGTATGAATGTCCACCATTTTCCTAGAATGAATGCTTGTGTTATTGCTGCAAAGTATAGTATTTTTCCTAGAGTCATTATGTTCATTGGTGTTAAGCCGAGTATACTTAATCCTACCTCTCCATTAATACCTAAGTTGATATAGTTTACGAATGAAACCAGTGTGAATGTCGCTAAGTGAGGCAATATGTCTTGGAAAGCAATTTTCAAACTATTGTATCCCGCTATTCTTGATAAATATACGAATTCTCTCTCACGGAGAGATAGTACCTGTGATCTAACTGCTCTCGCGAATCCTGGCCATGCTGTTATTGATAGCACTAATGCAACTAGTTCTAGTCTTGCGTTCTCATAACCAATATATGTTATGATCAAGATAGCTAGTAGTACTCCTGGTATTAGCATCACTATATTGGTCATAGCCATAAGTATCTCGTCCAGTAACCCACCCTTTATCCCAGAGATCAATCCTACAATTATTCCTATAATGATAGTGAAGAGACCTGTTAAAACACCAACGTACAACGAGTTCCTAATACCGTGGAAAATCATTGACAATACATCCCTACCAGAACGATCTGTTCCCAATGGATATACTTCATTCGGCGGTGTCCATGGGGGATTATCTGTGCTAAATGGGTCTACAGGATACAGTAAAGGACCTAGAAATGACAAGAGTAATTGGAAAAGTATGATCCCAAAACCTATCATGAACCTCTTATTATTAAATAAAACGTATAGTGTTTCAAGAATGTTCATAAAATCACCTCTTACTCTGGTCTATGTCCAAGCCTTATTCTTGGATCGATCAATACGTATACGAAGTCTACTATAAAGTTCGCTAACAGTACGGTACCAATCAATATCATGAAAACGCCCTGTATGACAGGATAATCCCTTACACCCAGTGCCCTTGATAGAAGTATACCCATTCCCTGATAATTGAAGATCTGCTCAGTGATTATTTGACCAGTAAGAACGAATCCTAACTGTATTCCCAAAGCTGTGACTTGGGGCAGCATTGAGTTTCTTAACACATACCTAAATAGTATCTTGTCTTTGACGCCCAAAGTATCACTGTATAATATGTATGGTGAGCCGAGCTCCATAGTTGCTATTACTCTCATACTTATTATCCATCCACCTAGAGATGGTATTAGCAAAGAAAGAAATGGTAGAACATAATGCCTTAGATAACTTATTATGAATTCTACGGTTAGAGATGGTTGAAGAGTTGGATCATATGCGGATCCCGGCGGAAATATTTCTAATTCCCATAGTTGTCTTGGTAACACTGCTAGAGCAAAGATTAGTGTCATAGCTAACCAATAGTATGGTATTTGTGATATAACCATTCCCGTCCCAACAGTTATTTTCTCAAAAATCGACCCCCTCTTATACGATGCACGTGCTCCAAGATAGTTTCCTATTAACCAAGCAGTAACAATAGCTGGGACGAGCAACAGGATTGTCCACGGTAAGTGTTTCGCTAATAGTGAAGCCACTGGTTCTCCATAAGCTTGCAACGATACACCTAGATCGCCCCTAAAGCCTCTCAGAATGAAGCTTATGAATTGCTCATACCAAGGCTTATTTAGCTCAAATACCTCAACGAGTCTTCTCTCGTACTCACTAAGCAGTTCCGGTGAAAGACTTCCAGCTGCTAAATTCACAATTAAGCTCTGAACTGGATTACCAGGAACGATTCTAGGAAGAATAAAGGCAATTAATAA
>JAGHDU010000100.1 GCA_021159785.1 Staphylothermus sp.
ACCGATTTTTCTGCTCGTTCCCACGGTCCCCCGTGGGAATGCATACCGGATTCGCAAACTCGGCGGCTCGCGTGGACGCTCGCCTTCCCATACCTATTTTGTCATTCTGAGCGAATGCGAAGGGTCTCCGCTTATGAGGTTAGTCTCGCGCGTCAATGCAGATCCTTCGCTGCGCTCAGGATGACCTGGATAGCGGACCCCGGCGGGGTCCAATTTGAGTAGCCATGGGTGAAACCCATGGATCCGGTTCGCCCTCAAGCCACCGACCCTGAACGGGGTCGAACAAAATTACCATCGTATACGCGACATCGCACACGCCTCAAACATGGACTTGTGCTTGACTCGGACTGCGGCTTGTGCTATTATCTTGATTGATTTAGTGAAGAAGTGTGGCCGGTATCGAGTGACCGTAATGGCGAAAACTTATAGTGAGGAAATGGGAAAATGGCGAAAACGTATGCTGAGATCAATGAAAAGATCCGCAACGGCAAAGCGGTAGTCGTAACCGCGGAAGAGATAATCTCGATAGTCGAGGAGAAAGGTGCAGCGCAGGCTGCCGAAGAGGTCGATGTTGTGACGACCGGCACGTTTGGCCCGATGTGTTCGTCGGGCGCGATGTTGAACGTCGGTCACACGAAACCGCGCATGAAGTTCCAGAAAGCCTCGTTTAATGGTGTTTCGGCATATAGCGGTTTGGCGGCTGTCGACCTTTATATCGGTGCTTCGGAGGTGCCTGAAGAAGATCCGCTTAACAAGGTATTTCCGGGCGAGTTTCGTTATGGCGGCGGCCATGTAATCCATGATTTGGTTGCGGGTAAAGACGTTCGGTTTGAAGCGACGGCATACGGTACGGACTGTTATCCTCGCAAAAAACTCGACACGTGGATCAATCTTGCCGATATGAACGAGGCTGTTCTGCTGAACCCGCGAAACTGTTATCAGAACTATAATGTCGCGGTTAACCTGAACGAAGAGCGAGCGATATACACTTATATGGGGGTTCTGAAACCGTCGCTCGGTAACGCTAACTATTGTAGCGCGGGCCAACTCAGCCCGTTGCTAAACGATCCTTTGTTTAAGACGATAGGACTGGGTACCCGCATATTTCTAGGTGGCGGTGAGGGGTATGTCTATTGGTACGGTACTCAGCATAATCCCGAGGTACCGCGTACCGACGCCGGTGTACCGAAAGTTCCCGCGGGAACTCTGGCGCTGATGGGCGATTTGAAACAGATGAAACCCGAATGGCTGATCGGCACGAGTTTTCAGGGTTATGGCGCTACACTGACGGTCGGTGTCGGAATACCAATCCCGATTCTGAACGAAGAGATCGTCAAATATACCGCTGTTAGAGATGAGGATATCGTTGCCGCGGTAGTTGACTATAGTTCGAGCTATCCGAATCTGGCCGGAGGTCCGATTGGGGAGGTAAACTATAAAGAACTTAAGAGCGGTACGATTACCGTGAACGGTCGCGAAGTGCCGACGTCGCCACTGTCGAGCTATCCGAAAGCACGCCAGATCGCGCAAACCCTGAAAGAATGGATTCAGAAAGGCGAGTTTCTGTTGGGTGAACCTGTCAAAATGTTCCCATCGGTCGGTTCGGGCTACAAGTTCAAACTTCTCAATGAACGGCCGGTCAAAGACGTGGACTAGCGGTTTTTGGTTTAAGGGATGGACGGATGCGAGTAACTCAGAGATGTCAATACGCGCTTCGGGCGATATTCGAGCTTGCCCGCCGGAACGGTCGGGGCCCTATTAAGATAGCAGATATAGCTGAGGTTCAAGCGATTCCTCAACGGTTTCTCGAGGTTATACTGAGCCAGCTCAAACACGGCGGGTTCGTCGATTCGCAACGAGGAACTGATGGCGGATATTTTTTAAAACGGGATCCCGCAGATCTAACGGTTGGCGAAGTTATGAGGTTTATGCAGGGGTTTATCGGGCCGGTATCCTGTGTGCTCAATGAATCTGAAGACAACAAATGCGTCCTATATGGCGATTGCGCGTTTATCGATATGTGGAAAGAAGTACAGCGCGCTATGACCGAGATATACGATAACACGACGTTCAAAAATCTCGTCGAGCGAGACCAACAACGGAAGAGCGAGTATTTGCCATGCTACTCGATCTAAGTGGAAACGGCCCGGTCGGGTCACACTCAGTATGAGGTGAACAGATGAAAATCGCAAACAGCGTAATCGATCTCGTCGGTAACACGCCCATGGTTTGGCTTAACCGTGTGGCTAGCGGCCACAAAATAGCGGCAAAACTCGAGTCGTTCAATCCGGTCGGTTGCGTTAAAGAACGGATAGCGGTCGCGATGATTGAAGCTGCCGAACAGCAGGGACTCATCAACGATCAGTCGATAATCATTGAACCGACTTCCGGCAACACGGGCATAGGGTTGGCGTTTGTGTGCGCGGTCAAAGGGTACAAACTCGTGCTGACTATGCCCGAGAGCATGTCGGTCGAGCGACGTTGCATACTGCGCGCGTTCGGAGCCGAGCTCATACTCACACCCGCGGGAGAAGGTATGGTGGGCGCAATCGAGAAAGCGCGCAAACTTGTGGCACAAGACGACCGGTACTTCATGCCTCAGC